>JBKBIU010000099.1:0-5510 GCA_046294065.1 Pseudothermotoga sp. | reverse complement strand
CAATCTTGAGCAACATCTTCTTCCATTCTATGCCGCCAGTGAAACCACCAATCGATTTCTTTGCGACAACTCTGTGGCATGGAAAATAGACAGGTAAAGGATTTGCTTTCAAAGCTTGACCTACAGCTCTTGGAGAGGTTTTGAGCTTTTCAGAGAGTTGTTTATAAGTTTCAGTGTGTCCATATGGTATCTCCCTGACCAATGTCCATACCTTTTTCTGAAAGGCTGTACCCCTGAATTTTACAGGAAAATCAAAACTTTGCCTTCTACCCTGAAGATACTCTTCGATCTGAGTTGCTATATTCTGATCGATCTTTCCAAAACATTTTTCATTGAATTTTATTTGAGTGACATGACCATTTTCTTCACATACACATATATAGCCACATTCTGTTTCAAAAGATTGACAAATCACAATTCATATCTCCCTTCTGTCATAATATCTTTAGGGTGATCTTGTGCGAAAAAGATTTCGAGACTTTGGATTGAGTTTTGGCAAATTACCTCCCGCAGAAAAGAATCTTATCACAGATGTCGGACAAATAAGAGTCGGACATGTGACACTTTGTTATGACAAGCCGTCAATAGTGAGAACTGGTGTGACTGCAGTAGTATTCGAGGATGTTTTCGAAAAACCATTAACTGCTGCTTGTGCCATATTAAATGGTTTTGGAAAATCCATTGGGCTGATGCAAATAGAAGAACTAGGGCAGATACAAACCCCAATAATTTTGACAAACACACTGAGTGTTGGTACGGCTTTTCAAGGTGTAATCAGTTATATGAGCAAGAAGCACAGTTTTAGAACACTCAACCCAGTTATCTGTGAGTGTAACGACGGTTTTCTAAACGACATCCTTTACCCGGCAGTCAAAGAGGAACATATCGAACAAGCTATAGATTCGGCATCTGAAGAGTTTGAGCTTGGCAGTATTGGTGCAGGCATGGGAATGACCTGCTTTGGTTTCAAAGGGGGTATAGGAAGTTCATCAAGAATTTTGAAAGACAGTTTCATAATTGGGTCTTTGGTACTTGCAAACTTTGGTAGCTACGAAGATCTTTATATTTTAGGTAAGAAGGCATCGAAGTTCGTGAACCCTGGTGTAGAAAGGAACCAAGAACAAGGATCTATTATCATACTGATTGCAACCAATATACCGTTAGATTCAAGACAACTCAAAAGACTGGCAAGGCATTCCTTTCTTGCCTTAGGAATGTTGGGCGCACCGGGATATCACTCAAGTGGTGATCTGTGTATCGCCCTTTCAACAACAAAAGGTCATACAGATGAGACAAAAGAAAACTTTGATTTATTCTTTAGAGCCGTCGTGGAATGCACCTACGAAGCAATATGTGACGCACTTTTTTGCGCCGAAAGTGTTGAAGGTTTTCTTGGTGTAGCAAAGGCTATGCCAGTGGAATGGGTGATAGAATCAAGCAGGAGGGATAGTGTTGAAAGATGTTGATTTCATAAGAAATATATGTATCATTGCACACATAGATCATGGTAAAACCACTTTTGTTGATAGAATCCTTGAGCTCACAAAGAGCGTGGATCCACGCTTGATGCATGAGCAATTTCTCGATCAAATGGATATTGAAAGAGAACGTGGCATAACTATAAAAGCACAGCCTGTCAAGGTACTTTATGAATATGATGGCAAAGAATATGAAATAAACATCATAGACACTCCGGGACACGTTGACTTCTCATATGAAGTGAGTCGAAGTATGGCAGCATGTGAAGGTGCGGTGTTGATCGTGGATGCTTCCCAAGGGGTTGAAGCACAAACCGTGGCACACACATATTTGGCTATCGATAACGATCTTGACCTTGTTCCAGTTTTGAACAAGATCGATTTACCCAATGCAAATATTGAGGAATCAACAAATGAATTGATTAGTCTTGTCGGGATAGATCAATCAGAAATTCTGAAAATGAGTGCAAAGACAGGTGAAGGAGTCAAAGAAGTCTTGGATGCCATAGTACAAAGAATACGTCCCCCAAAGGGGGATCCAAAAAAACCTCTCAAAGCATTGATTTTTGACGCAAAATACGATAAGTACCGCGGAGTAATAGTTTATGTGAGGATCTTCGATGGTACTGTCAGAAAGAATGATAAGATCATCATTATGTCAACAAATGAACAGTACGAGGTGGTTGAAGTTGGTATCTTCTCACCCGATATGAAGCCAATCGATGAACTTGGCCCTGGCGAAGTTGGTTACATCGTAGCCGGTATAAAAGAAGTGGCACATGCAAAGGTTGGTGACACCATAACTAGTGCAAAAAATCCCTTAGATTCTCCGCTACCTGGTTATAGGGAAGTCAAGCCAATGGTCTATGCAGGGATGTTTCCAGGATTACCCGAATATTATGAGGAGCTAAAGAAATCACTTGAAAAACTTAAACTGAACGACTGGGCACTGAGCTTTGAACCGACCCATTCTCCAGCACTTGGTTTTGGCTTCAGATGTGGTTTCTTGGGTCTTTTACACATGGATATAGTCAGAGAAAGGTTGGAAAGAGAGTTTGAGATGGCTGTGATTTTGACAGCTCCGAACGTTGAGTACAAAGTTCTTCTGAACAACGGGACGACTATATTAGTGAATGACCCAGCCAAATTTCCAGATGAAGATGAAATACAAAAGGTCTACGAACCTTTCGTGAAACTTTCAGTGATAACACCTACAGAGTATGTTGGAGATATTTTCACAAATCTTCAAAATGAGAGAAGGGCAGCATTGCTCCACACAGAGAATGCCGGAAAGAACAGAGTGGTTATGGAGTTCAAGGTACCACTTGCCGAGATTATAACAGATTTCTTCGATAAATTGAAAGCAATCAGCAGGGGCTACGCCTCTATGGATTATGAATTTATAGGTTATGAAGAATCGGAGGTCGTTAAGATATCTGTACTGGTCAATAAGGAACCAGTCGATGCTTTGGCTACGATAGCTCATAAGAGCAAAGAGTACACGATAGCAAAGAAACTTGTAGATAAACTCTCTGAATTGATCCCGCGCCATCAGTTTGAAATTCCTATTCAGGCAAAGGCACATGGTAGAATCATCGCGCGAGCAGATATAAAACCACTAAGGAAAGATGTACTTGCGAAATGTTATGGTGGAGATATCACAAGGAAGATGAAACTGTTAGAAAAACAAAAGGAAGGAAAGAAAAAACTTAGAGAAATAGGGCAGGTCACTATTCCACAAGAAGCCTTCCTCGCCCTCTTGAAGATAGGCGAGGAAGAACAATGAGGTTCTCGGAGAACTATATAGAATTCCTTAAATGTTCAAGACCCATCTTCAAACCAATCTTGGATTTTTCAACTGCACCAGTCCAGACTGGGTCCTCGTGTTCTATGCTTATGACAAAATCATAACCAATCCTTTTGAGTGTTCTTATGAATTCTTGCCAATCTATTTCTCCTAAACCTGGTAGTCTGTATATCCACCAGCTTTTGCCATGCAAATTGGTACCAAAATGACCGAAAATACCCTGTTGGTCTAGCATGCTATCGTCTATTTCAACGTCCTTTGCATGAACGTGGAAAACTCTATCCTTGAATTCCTCAAGCACTTTTATATAGTCAATACCAAGCCAGTATAGGTGTGAGGGATCAAAATTGATGCCAAGGGAATCAGGTGCTATCCTCAGTACTTCTTTCCACAATTGTGGTGAATAGAAAATGTTACCTATCTTCTCAGGTTCTTGCCAACCAACCATTGGGCAATTTTCAATCATCAATTTCACATTCTTTTTCTCTGCGTAAGTGATCAAAGGTTTAAACACCTTTTCAAACTCTTTTATATTGTCTTCAACAGATTTTCTTATATCCCTTCCAATGAAAGTACCGACAAGTTCCACTTTCAAAAGATGTGCGGCATCTATTACTTTCTTGAGATGCTCGTTAATGTTTTTTCGCCTTTCTGGATTCGCATCCAAATTATTATCATAGTAAGCCAGTGAGGATATGGTCAAATTATGTTTTTCAAAGACTTTTCTTATCTCTTCAGCTTTCTTCTTGCTAAAATCTGTAACATCTATCGTTGTTGAAGAAAAATCCCTTTCATTCACAAGCGGCCAAGCAGCAATTTCTAAAGCCTCAAAACCATTCTCGGAGGACCACTTTACAATTTCTTCTAATTTCGTGTTTCCAAGAGCAACCGTAAGAAAACCTATTTTCATCCTTTGACCCCCTTCAAGGAGGGTCAGGCATAAAGCCTGACCCCTTTCCTAAAAGACTGATTCTGGGAAGTAGTAATACTTTGCATTCTCTTTCGTCACCGTCTCGGTTGCAAGAATGATCTTTCTTGGAATCCCTCTTTGATAGAAACCATTTAGATCTTGCTTTCTCAATGCCATTACAGCAAGATTAATGGCTGTGGAAATCATATTTGGTGGATAGGTGAAGTTAACACCTATGAGTGGATGGCCGTCCATGATCATCTTGACTATGTTCTTTTCGCAAGCCCCACCAACCAAGACCATGTTCTTATCTCTACCGGCTTGCTTGAGTGCCAAAAGAACCCCATGAAGCATGTCATCGTCACCGGTCCAGACTGCATCGATCGCTGGGAATTTTGTGAGAAGTGTTTGCATGACTTCGAAAGCCTTTTCTCTGCTCCAGTAGCCCGGCTGCTCTGCTATGATTTTCAGATCTGGATACATACTTATAGCATCCTTGAATGCCTTGACTCTTTCATCATCGATGGAGCATGGTATACCTCTTATAACAACAATATTTCCCTTTCCTTTGAGTTTCTCAACGATATATTTTCCGGCAAGATAGCCATACATGTAGTTGTCGCCAGCGATGTAAGTGTTATACTCCTCAGAGTTTATACCCCTGTCCACTATGACTGTAAAGACACCTTGCCTGAAGGCTTGGACGCAAATCGGTGTGAGTGGAGCTGATTCATAAGGATTGATCACAAGTGCATCGATACCCTTTGCTAAGAGAGCTTGAACCTGTGCAATCTGCTCGCTTGGTTCTCTTGCTGTCACCAAGTAAAATTCAACATTTGGATCGTTCTGATACTGCTTGATGGCATACTGTGCCCACCACACCATTCCACCTGTCCATCCGTGATCTGCTGCTGGAATTGCCACACCAATCCTTATTTTCTGGGCAAAAGCGAATACTACAATGGCTACAAGAACAAACACAAGAAACTTTCTCATATGAACACCTCCTTTAAAATTACCCCATGTAGGGGTTTTATTCTTTTCTCAGATTTTGTAGTAACACAGCAGCAATGATTATTAAACCCTTCACCATACCTTGTAGGTACACCGCAACGTTGAGCATAACAAGCATGTTGTTTATTACCCCTAAGATCAAAGCCCCAAAAAAAGTTCCAAAAATACTACCTTTACCACCACTGAGACTCGTACCACCTATCACAGCCGCAGCTATCGCATCCAACTCAAAACCGTTACCGGTTGAAGACGAACTAACTGCACTCATCATTGAGGAGAGCAAAATAGCAGATGTTGCTAC
>JBKBIU010000098.1:0-5532 GCA_046294065.1 Pseudothermotoga sp. | reverse complement strand
AGTATACACCACACAGGTTAATAATTTCAAGGAAACTACTTTTTGGAAAGATGTAGTATTCTATTTAAGAAGGAGGTCGAAAGATGATAGCATTTCTGACAGATTGGTCATTGAAGAGCTACTATGTAGGTGTCGCAAAAGCGGTAATGAAGAGAATAAATCCAAATGCAGACATCATCGATATCACACATGACATCAAACCGTTTGATGTCAGAATGGCAGCTCATGTTCTTTTGAGAGCATCCAAGGATTTCCCAGAGGGTACCGTCTTTGTCGCAGTTGTTGATTATGGTGTGGGAACCAGCCGTAAGGCGATTTGCATGAGGACAAAGAATGAACAGTTCTACATCGGGCCAGATAATGGTATTTTCACATATGTTGCACTAAATTATGGTGTCAAGCAAGTTCGAGAGCTTGATAATAAATCGCTTCACTATGGTTCTTCTTACACTTTTCACGGGAGAGATATCTTCTCTGCGGTAGCTGCTCACTTATCGAAGGGTGTTCGGTTTGAAGATATAGGTAGTGTGTTACCAAATTATATAGTTTTACCTGTGAAGGCTGCTCAAATTCATGAAGGTACTTTAATTGGAGAAATCGTCTATTTTGATGGTTTTGGAAATATTGAAACAAACATACCGGCATCGTTTATAGAGAAAGCCGGATGGGACATAGATGATATTGTTTTACTGAACGATAGGTTCGAACTCACCTATGTCAGAACATATGGTGACGTGGAAAAAGGAGAGAAGCTCGTTCATGTTGACAGTTCTGGCTTTCTAGAAATAGCCATCAACCAAGGTTGTGCTGAAGAGCTTTTCAAACTAAGTCAAGGGCATCAGATAACTCTCAGGAGGAAAAAATTTGAAAATCATTGTCGGACATAGAAATCCTGATTTTGATTGCTTTGCATCGTGTGTTGCAGCTCAAAAACTTTATCCAGATTACACGATTGTGTTGAGTGGAACACCTCAACAAAATTTGGCTCAGTATCTTGCGATATACGAAGAAAAGTATCCCTTTATCACTGAGAGAGACCTGGTTGATCAGCACGTGGAATCGATGATTGTAGTTGATACAGCTTCCAAGGAAAGATTAGGTACACAAATTCAAGCTATCATCGAGAGCGTTTTGGATGTTCTTGTTTTTGATCATCATCCGGACATAAAGGAGATATCAATTAAGGGTGAAAAAAGAATAGAAAGTGTCGGAGCAACAACTACGATGATGCTCGAAGAAATAAGGAAGAAAAATATTACGGTCGATTCTATTGATGCTACTCTCTTTGCGATAGCAATATACGAAGATACCGGAAATTTGCTCTATACAACTACTACAGTGCGTGACATAGATGCTCTCAAATACTTGTTGCAAAGAGGAGCAAATTTGATTGAAGTGTCCGATTTCATAAAATACGACCTAAATTATGACCAAAAATTGATCTTTGAATCTCTTTTGTCGAATTTGGAAACACTACAGATCGATGGGCTCACAGTAAGTATCAGTATTGCCGAAGCAGATAAATTCGTTGGTGGTTTGAATGCTGTGACCAGTAAATTGTGGTACTTGGAAGGCGCAGAGACACTCATTTGCATCATTAGGACGGGCAAGAAAACCCACGTCATCGGTAGAACATCGTCTAACGATGTAGACATTGGGGGCATGATAACAGAATTGGGTGGTGGCGGTCATCGCAAAGCTGCAAGTTGCACACTGAACACTACCGATGTCTCGGAGGTCAAAAAGATCGTCTTGGAAACACTCAAAAAATATCTGAACAAAGGTTCACGCGCAAAGGATATAATGTCCTTTCCCGTAAGAGTAGCTTACGCTGAAATGACTATTGGTGAAGTCAACAAAATCATGGAGAGAACAGGTCACAATGGATTACCCATAATCGAAGGAAACAAATTGGTCGGAATCGTTACAAAAAAAGCCGTTGACAAGGCGATGAACCACGGTTTACAGAACGCCCCGATCAAATCTATCATGTCGAGTAAATTGATAGTAGTCACGCCAGAGACGCCGCTGAATAAAGTGAGACAGATCATGATTGAAAATGATATAGGACGAATACCAGTTGTTGAACATGGAATCTTAGTTGGGATAATCACCAGAACAGATGTGATGAGATCGAGTTTTTCAGACGCTATTGCCAGGCCATTGAGAAAAGCCATCCACGAAAGAGTTGAAACGATCTTCATCGACGTGCGCAATCTGTTGATGACCACTTTACCCAAGAAGATAATCGATTTGCTCAAACAACTTGGTCAGTATGGAGATGAGATCAATCTTCCTGTTTATATAGTTGGTGGCTTTGTGAGAGATTTGCTTATGGGTAACCCAAACTACGATATGGATATAGTTGTTGAAAGAGATGGTCTCGCTTTTGCAAACTATGCCGCTGAAAAGCTCAACGCCAAACTGGTGAAACATGAAAAGTTTCTCACCGCTTCCATCTTCTTCAAAGATGGTTTCAGAATAGATGTGGCAACTGCTCGTACCGAGTACTATGAAGCTCCTACGGAATTACCACAGGTCGAGGTCAGCACAATAAAGAAGGATCTCTATAGGAGAGACTTCACCATAAATGCCATGGCGATAAAACTCAATTCAAATAATTTTGGCATGTTGATAGATTTTTTTGGTGCAAAAAAGGATTTAGAAGACAAATTGATAAGGTGCCTTCATACGCTCAGTTTCATAGAAGACCCAACGAGAATACTGAGGGCCGTAAGGTTTGAGACTCGTTTTGGTTTCAAAATTGAATTGCATACAACTCAGCTCATGTTACAAGCAGTGCAGCAAGGTTATCTGGAAAAAGTCACAGGTCAGAGACTCAGACAGGAATTTGAGAAGATTCTTGAAGAAAAAAATCCTACTGCTGCATTAAAGAGACTATCTGATTTTGAAATTCTAAAGCACATGTTCCCTGGCGTTTTTTATACAGCATCAATGGAAGAAAAGTTAAAATCACTCTTTAGCTTCCTTAACTGGGCCGAGGAGTTCTTTGGGAAGGTTAACAGATTTTATTGTGTGATGTTTGTCTTTCTTGAATATCACGGTGATACTGTGCTAGACCAAATAAAGGAAAGATATGGTTTGTCGACGGCGTTTATTGACGAACTCAAAATGGTTAGAAGAATGATTGTTCCACTTTCAAAAATCGTTTCCATGAAACTGAATTTCTCTGATATATACAAAGTCACTCAGGGTTTTTCACCAGAAGCATATTGTTATTTGGCATCTTATCTCGATCTTCCTTCGCAGGATTATCTCAAACAATATTTGAAAAAAGCGAAAGAAACAAAATTAAGAATAAATGGTCATTTTCTCACAAAGAACTTTGGTCTCAAACCTGGAAGGATCGTCGGTGATATCCTTGAAAGAGTCTATTGTGCAAAGCTCGATGGCTTAATCACCGACGATCAACAAGAAGAATTCGTTAAAAAAATGCTCAGTGAGAATACTTTTTCAAAAGTTCCTGAACAATAAAGTTAGCAACATCACTAGGAACTGTGCCAGCACCAAAACCTGCGTCATACCCAAGCTCTAAAGCGAGTTCGTGAGTAATCCTTGGCCCACCAACTATCACCAAGAGATCTTCTCTTAAACCTTCACTGTACAAAAGGTCCATGAGTTCTGTCAGTTGTCTTATATGAACATTTCTTTGAGTAACTACTTGAGAGACAAGAATCACATCTGCATCAACTTCTCGCACTTTCTTGATTAACTCAACTGGCGATACCTGAGCTCCCATGTTATAAACTTTGAAAGCATGGTATCTTTCCAGCCCATAATCACCATGAAACCCTTTCATATTGAGTATTGAATCAAGACCAACTGTGTGTGCATCTGTTCCTATAGTTGCACCAACAACTACTATTTTCCTGTTGAATTCTCTTTGGACGAGCTCATCAAGTTGTTCACGCGTCATCTTCCTGAACTTTGGAGCAACAACTTTTATTGAAGAGGCATCTACAGATACATCTGTCTTACCATAGATTACAAAAAAGGTGAAATTTTCTCCCAGATCCTCCATTGTCGCTATGGTGATATCTCGAAAACCAAGAGCCTCACAGAAGCGCTTTGCAGTTTCGCGGGCGAGTGGACCATATTCTATGGGCAGAGTGAAGGAGAGCTGAACAGCCCCATCACCAAGTTGGTCTCCGTAAGGTCTCACGTTCTTCAAGTCTGTCATCATCTTCTCACCTCCAAATGCTTTTCCAGCTCATCCTGTATGGGATTTATGTAATTCTCTGATTTTCTGAAAACACCTTCTAATCCTTTCCCGCCGTCCCTTTGACGAGAGATATCTGCAAACTGCCCTTCCTCTATCGCTCTAAGTAAACCTACATCCCTTGTGTGTTCCAGTAGATTCACGGCCTCTCTTAAGACTTGATTTGCACGTTTTTCTATAAAACCATTCTCCTTAAAAACAATCTCCTGCCTAAGATGACGGGCGTTGTTGAAAACATAATTAGCATTGACGAGCGCAAGGTATCTATCATGCAAGTATGGTGTATGTATCGCCTCGGTGAGGATTCCAAGTAGTTGAATGCTTTGTCCTGTCATGATTGAAACAAGATTGAACAATGTTTCTACTGCATAACCTTTGAAGATGTTTCCAGTCATGAATTTTGTGGGTGGCATGTATTTGATGGGATAATCTGGAAAGAGTTCTCTTGCCAACATTGCGTGAGATATTTCGTACAAGAGACCATCTTCGATGTCAGGATTTATTTCAAAAGCATGTCCCAAACCCATAAGTCGCGGTTTCATTCCAGCTTTGATGGCAAATTGCTCATTGATCAATTGTGATGCAGTCACGGTATGAGCCTTTTCAATGGCATCTGCAGTCGTAAGATAATTGTCTTCCCCGGTATTTATTGTTATACCCGAAAAGGCACATAGGAGTCTTGAAATGTACTGATCCGTAAAGGTTCTTATCATGTTTATATCTCTGAAAAGAATACCGTACATTGCATCGTTTAAAAGTATATCGAGTCCCTCTAAGGCAGCCAATGCCGCAATTTCTGGCATACAAAGACCTGAAGCATAATTGACTTGTCTGATATATCTCCCTACCTTTCTTGCCATGTCATCTAAAGCCTGCCTCATGATTCTGAAATTTTCTTGAGTTGCATAAGTTCCGCCATAACCTTCCGTTGTCGCACCGTATGGAACATAATCGAGCAAACTTTGTGCCGTCGATCTAATGACAGCAATGATATCTGCACCTTGTTTTACAGCTGCTCTAGCCTGTATAACGTCTTCGTAAATGTTTCCCGTTGCGACAATCAGATATTTATATGGTTGAGGTGGATCGCCCAGTTCCTTTAAAAGACTTTCTCGGTACTGACTAATCTTTTCTATCTTCTCCAGTGATTGACGTGACAGTTCTTGCATTCTCAGATTGAGTTTGTCATCTGAAACACGAGGTAAAGATCTGAGATCTAAACCATCGACGACAGCTTCTGCGATCTCTTGTGCATTTTTATCGAGTACAATCATTGCGTTGACTATCGGCTT
>JBKBIU010000097.1:0-5611 GCA_046294065.1 Pseudothermotoga sp. | reverse complement strand
CACTCTTGAACACAAATATGTCGGTTCGCTTTGATTTCTTCTGAGATAATTCGAGCACAAGATCTTTGTCCATTATCATATATCTTTTAGCACTTCCAATTGGCACAGATCTGTAATAGCCAACAAATTCGAGTTTTTCCACATTTTGTTTGCAGCGCATTAGAAAGATTTCCAAAGCTCGCAACGCTGTATCTGTTTTAGGAAAGGGGGATGGTTTCAACCTCATGACCCTCAAAACAGGAAGATTTCTTTCTTTGATTTGCACTCTTATGAGACTTTGTTGTCGAGATCCAATATCAGCAAAGTGAAGAACTTGTGATTTGACCGTTCGTTCGAAAGATTCCATCTCATAAAGTAGAGGCGCAGAGATCTTGGGATGTATTGTTCCTTCACTCACCGAAACTGTTTTCATGCAATCGAGTGAACCAACCTGTACATTATGTTGACTTTCTTCAAGTGATTTGATTGACAGATCGCTTTCTGGTAATCTTAGTTGTTTTATAAAACAAGAAAATGGACTCCAGCTGTCGTTTACGGCTATCGTAACTGGTAGATTCTTAACAGTGGGTGTGAATGGTTCTTGGACGCTATTGACTTTAACTATTCCCAACTCCATTTTTAGTGACTCAATCAGCTGCCGGAAGATTTGCATATGTACTCAAGCGCCTTTTGAAGCCTCTGAAATGGTTCAAGAATATCGATTTCTTCTACAAGTTGTTTCAGCCTTTCCAATTTCTCTTTTGTAATTTCTCTTGATGAAGAAATTCGAATGGCACCTGCTCCAAATTGGATAATACACTCATCTGTGTTTGGCTGGTCGATTTGTTCTACGGAAGGAACAGTCTGAACAACGAAGAAAACGTTTTCTGATGAATTTGTCAAGATTGAGTTATCGGTGAAAACAATTTCAGGTTTATTTTCAATCTTTTTCAGAAGTGACTTTGCAATAACTTCACTGTTCAGATAACTTTCTAAAGACTTACCGTAGAGAATTCTCTGCAGGGGAGTTGGTGCTATCGGATCAGTGTACTTGAATTCATAGGGTATACCGGATTCATCAACTATAAGTAAACCACCAATATATTTATCGTCAATCTTTTTAACAGACAAATAGCCTATCATAACCTCACATCCAAAAGGAATCCCTTTTTCTCTTCCTTTTCTGGTTGCTGCTTCTTCTTACCAAAATAATATCCTCCAGAACCTCCGCCACCTTCTTCGGTTGAGGTTTTCACAATCTTTTCTTCAATTTTGTTCTCAGGATTGACCATTCTCATTTGCTGTTCTGCCTGACCTATGATCTGTGATTTCATCAGCTGCCCCGCCGCTATTTGAGCATTGATACTCTGTGCAGCCGTTGAGGATATATCAGTTCCTTTCACAATCACTGTCTGAAGATCGATCGGAGTTATCATTGTCTTCCCCCAAGATGTATCTTTTAATTTTCAGTAGGGCGCTTGACAGTATCTGTGACACTCTTGACTCTGTTACTCCAATTATTAGACCGATCTCCTTCAAAGAAAGATCTTGCTCGAATCTCAACGACAGAACAAGCTGTTCTCGGGGTAACAACGTTTTAATAGCCTCTGAGAGCTTTTCGGCAATTATTTCTTTAAAAGCAGATTGTGAAGGCTCATTCTGTTCACTAACATTATCGACAAATGAGTCAAAATCTTCATAAAGAAATTCGTCAAGTCTCAAAAGTTGCTTCCTGACAGTTTCATCAAGTGCTCTTTTCACTTCGTTACTTGTCATACCTGTATGTAACGAAATCTCCTCGATAGTAGGGAACCTGTTTAACTCAGGTTCAAGCTCGTATATTGCCTTTTCGACCTCCTTAACATTGTGTCTTAAATTCCTTGGCATCCAATCTATTCTTCTCAAATAATCGTACATCGCACCCTTAACTCTTTTGACTACAAAAGCATGCAAATTGGTGCCTCTCTTTGGATCATATCTTCGAATAGCAGACAGCAGCGCCAAGACACCTTCTTGGATTAAGTCATCCAACTCTACGTTCTTAGGTAAATGATGCAGCAAATCCGATGCTATTCTTTTTACAGTGGGTAACATCTCTTTGATCATTTCTTCTTCGCTGGTTTTGTACACGACATCATCCTTTCTATATTTCGATGATTTGTACTGTTTCTCCTCCTCCCACCTTTCTCACCAAAAGTTTTCCATTTTCAATGTTGTATTCAATACTCCTTGCCCTATTTCCTCCTATATCTTCACCTTTCAGAGGAATATCGTAATACTTGAGCCAGTATTTCACAGCATCGGTGTTTTTCTTACCTATGTTCATCGTACCAGAATCAAACATAGCAGCTCCTCCAGCGATCTTGGCTTCGATTCTTGACTGAGAAGCGCCCATCTCAACAAGTTTTTCAACCAAATATTTGACCGCTGTATCGGCGTACTTTCCGGGATTCTTGACATTTCTGTCTGAACTTTCCGGCAGCATCACGTGAGCCATGCCACCTACGCGTGCCACGGGATCTCTCATACAAACACCAACACAAGAGCCCAACCCGAGCGTAACAATCACGGCTGGATTTTTCTCGATAGCAGCCTCTCCGATTCCGATTATTATCTTTTTCACCATCAAAGTCCCACCTTCGAAAATATTTTATCAAGAGCACCCTTACCTGGTATCAAGAACATCTGCGAAGTTGCCGACTTGACTTCGTCGACACTCAGTTCAGTCTCAACAAATATAGCTTCATCTTCATAATTTGCACTCGTCAGAATCGCTTCAGAAACGATGGCAACCAACATATCTATACTCAGTTCGGGAGGAAGGGGATCCAGATAAAGCTGTGTGAATTCTGCAAGGGCCGTAATATACGAACCACACATGATATTACCGATTTCCTTTAAAGCCGATGTTGACATTTCATCTAACTGTGTTATATCTTCGCAAGGACTACCAAGAAGATCGGTTAAAATTCTTTTACCCGCCTGCCTATCAAGAATCAATAGAACATCAAGCTCTGCGTCACCTCTTACGACCATTCTTATACCTATTACAATATCCTCAGGTTGCGGGAAAATGAATACAATTTTCTCTATGGGAACAATCTCAGCATTTGGTACTGTTATCTCTATCTTCTTTCCTGTAAGTGTTGACAGAGCAGTTGCCGCGTTACCAGTACCAATATTACCGATTTCTTTGAGCAGATCAAGTTGTCTCTCTGTTAGATGCATCTTACGCCTCCTCTCTGTTCGGTGTTTTCTTCATCTTAAGTTCTTGCTGAAAAACAAAGACTACCAATGCCCTTTCTAAATCCGGTTGGACCTCCAAAAACTGGACACCGTATTCGTAAAAACCTGTCGACTCGTTCTTACCAGCGCTTCTGACAATTTGAGCCTTTTGCTGACAAAGCTTGATGTTCCCCAAATCAAGATTCACAAGTATGGGTTGTCCAACTGAAAGAATGTTACTCGTACACATCAACATGCCACCAGCACTGAAATCTCGTGTCACAAACCTGTACTGTCTTTCATCCCCAGGTAATATATAAGTTCCGTTGAGCACAAGGGGAATTCTGACGTACCTTCGTCTTTGAATTCTCTTGACAGACGGAGGAACAGTTATGTACATGACCAGGAAACTGTTTTCATCCCTCCCGTAGTCTAAGACACGACTGGAGAAACCATAAACAACTTTGTCAGATAAAGCTGTTATATAGACAAAATCACCTCTCGGCAATGGGACGAAACGTCCCTTTAGACTTGGCATAGCTATCTTGAGCATACCCTTGTCAAAATAGACTTCATGAACGGTACTCTTTAAAACAGTCTTTTCACCATCCTTTGACTCAGTTTCCACCAGCAAAGGCATCCCTGGTTTGATGACCGTCTTTGCCTCGACTAAGCTTATCTGTTCGGACATCACAACACCTCAACCAACACCAAAGAGCGCCTTGACCTTATCGATGAACGATAGTTTTTTAATAGTTTGTTTTTTCGTTACTACATCGGCTATTCCATAAATTGCCAAAGCTGGTTGAGATATTTTTTTAACTGCCACAAAAGGTGTTTGCTTATTAACGCTGTCTTTGATCAATGACTCGTACCGAATCAGATGGGTCGATGTGATCGGGATACCGGCAAATCTTGTTATGACAGAAACAAACCTTTCCATCACCTTTCTTCCTTCGCGCATATCCTTCACCATGTTCATGACTATGTGGAAACCATCGGGATCTACACCTTTTACAGTCATCAGTTTAACAAAAGTATAAGCATTAACAAGTGAAGTTGGCTCTGAAGCAGTCACCATTATGAGATGATCCGAACTTGCATAGAATTTTTCCAGCTCTTCATTAAAACCCGGAGGAAAATCAAACAGAACAAAATGATATTTAGAGGCTACACGCTGAAGGTGATGGTAAAGATCTGACTTGTCTTGCAGATTGAATGTTATCAGATCATCGACATCCATTCCGGTACTTATCAAGTCCACTTGGTATGGAGTTTGAAAGACAATACTCTCCAAATTAACACGTTTTTGTAGGAAATCCTTCAAGGTATTTCTTGGGGTAACCCCCATCAGTATTTCAGCATTGGCAAAGCCAGCGTCCGCATCAAAGAGAAGAACTCTTTCGCCCCTTTGAGCCAGCACAATCGCTAAATTGACCGCAATTATTGTTTTACCTACTCCACCTTTTCCACTGGCAACACTTATAACTTTCGGTTGATTTTTGAGCAATCCTTCAGCTTGATTGTGCACTCTTGAGCACCTCTTTCGAAAATATATACGCAAGTTCTCTGGCATTGGCTTCGACGATATCCTCTGGAACTCTCTGACCGTTTGTGATGAAAGCAATAGGTGCATTACTTGATTGTGGAACGTTGATCACATGTCCATAAGATTTTGTTTCATCCATCTTTGTAAGAATGACATGCGTATATTTTGCAACCGAAAAGCGACTCATAATGTCTTTGAAATCGGAGTACTTACAGTTCATACTGGCTACCAAAAAACAAAGGTGCGGTGAAACTGTCTCAGCAAGCGCTTTTAACTCACTCATCTGTATGTCATTGTTTTGACTTCTGCCCGCTGTATCTATCAGAATACAGTCAAAATCACGCATGGCATCTAACTCCATTCGTGCCTCTCTGGGTGTATAGGCAACTCTCATTGGTATATCCATAATTGTCGCATAGGTCTTCAACTGTTCTGTTGCAGCGATCCTATAAGTGTCAAGGGTCAGGATAGCTATCTGTTTCTTTTCTACAAGTTTCAACCTTGCTGCCAACTTTGCCAATGTCGTAGTCTTACCTACACCAGTGGGTCCTACCAAGAGGACCACCTTCTCAAGCTGAGGGACCTCCGTTCTCATGAACGGTATTATATATTCAGCCAGTTTTTGTCTAAAGTTTTCATCTATAACAATGTCACCATGTGATATCCTTATATACTCGACGATCCTGCTGCTAACTGTGGGGTCAACATCATGGGCTTGGAGTGCTTTAAAAAGTTTCTGAACATTTTGAGGAAGATCGCTCTGTCTGTTGATGCTGAGCATTGATCTCATTTCCTGAATCATCTGTTTGAGTTCTCTTATTTCTTCTTCCTGACGTCTTTCCTTATTTTTTACCAACA
>JBKBIU010000096.1:0-5618 GCA_046294065.1 Pseudothermotoga sp. | reverse complement strand
CAATTATGGTAATATCAAGATCGTACTTTGAAAGTTCCCTTGCTGCCAAACTTCCAACAACACCTGCGCCAATGACGGTTACTTTCATTGATACACCTCCAAATAAAAAAGCCACACCCCTTATGGGGTGTGGCTTTCTCCAGGACTCATACCACACCGTTTTTATTTTATCACATTCTCTGAGATTTTCAAGATAAGAGAAAAAGACAAAATCTTAATGAATCTCTTGAGCAAAAATTAAATCTTAATGTCTATATTTGAAAAACCTTCGTTCTATCATAAAACCATTGATATAATCATCTTGGAGGGATTAGGATGATGAGATTTATGCTCAAATCAAAGCTTCATATGGCTACTGTGACAGATAAAAACATGGCCTATGAAGGAAGTATTGAGATAGATGAAGAATTGATGAAAGCCGTTGATTTGAAAGAAAATGAGAAGGTCCTCGTGGCTGACGTGAACAACGGTGAAAGATTTGAGACCTATGTTATAAAAGGAAAACCAAAGAGTGGAATCATAGCACTGAACGGCGCCGCAGCGCGGCTGGTAGAAAAAGGAGATAAAGTCATAATAATGAGTTTTGCTTTGTTTGATGATAAAGAATACAGAGGGCCAAGGGTGGCAATACTGAACGATGAAAATCAAATTGTTCAGATAAAAAGCGAATCTGCTTGTTGTTAAAGATCTTTTTCTTCAATTTTCTTTAATACAGAGAAAACAGATATAGAGAAATGAGTTTCTGATTTTTAGCTGAAGATTGATTCTCCCTTGCTATTGCAAAACTTCTCGCTGGAATCAATTGTACTCATGCCAGATCTTTCTATCTTGTTGCTATCAATACAGTTTTTGATCAATCTAAGTATTTTACTCATTTACGTCAAAACTTTGTCATTCAAACCAACCATCGATTAACTTCCCTAAGGTCTTTCATATCTGATGCCACATAAAACAAAGATCAAACTAATTTCTAACGGGAGTACCCCCATGAACTATTCAAAAGTTCTCGACGTCATCTTTTCGTAACAAAAATGGTCTGAACAGTTAAAACAAAGAGAAAAACTTAGAAAAAAAGAGCACAAAGAAGAAAAACATGGCATGCCGGGAAAAGTGGAAAAGATTTGTGAGAATTTGGATTTGTTCCTAGATAATTATGTACATCTGAATTTGACAAGAAATGTAAAAAGGGATAACTTAATGTTAGTAAGGTTTATTAACTAACTAACTATAGTCCTGTACCACCGTGGGTAAAAACTTTCACAAAGGGGGAGGTCCTATGAGGAAGGTCTTATTAGTGGTTTTTGTTGTACTCATGGCAACATTTCTGCTTGCTGAAGTGAAGGAACTCAACACAATCTTTGGCCCAGAAGATCTGAACTACTACATCGAAAGGAACCAGAAATTTTATGACGAAACAGGTGTTCGAGTAAATATCACTGTCGTTCCGTACGGAAGAGATCAAAACATTAAATTGATTGCCTCTATGCTCGCAGGTGGCTCTCAGTACGACATATTCATTATTGACTGTGTGGAAGTCCCGATGTACGTTGAATCAGGCTGGGTGCTCCCAATTGATGAATGGTTAACTGAAGATCTGAAAAAAGATGCAGTGCCTTTTGCTCTAAGTGGCATGGCATACGAGGGACACTGGTATGGCTTACCATGGGTCTCAGAATGGAAGTCTTTTGTCTATAACCGTGAGATGATTAAGAAAGTGGGCTACAATGAATTTCCAAAAACCTGGGATGAAGTCATTGAACTTTCCAAGAAGCTCCAGCAAGCTGGTGTTGTCAAATACGCAACTGCTTGGTCTTGGGCACAGAAAGAATCGTTGATCTGTGATTTTGTGGCTATACTCTCCAGTTTTGGTGGTAAGTTTTTTGACGAGGAACTTAAGCCAGTTTTCAACAATGAGAAAGGTGTGCAAGCAGTACAGTTCATGATCGACATGATCTATAAACACCAAATTGTAAATCCCGCCTCATTGGGCTGGACTGAAACAGAGGTCTACAAAGCCATATACAATAAGGATATCGCCTTCGGAATGATGTGGGGATTACCACTCATAGATTTGGACAATCCAGAGATTTCTAAAGGGCCTGGTGAGTGGGAAATTGGTTTGATGCCTTCCGTTGATGGTAAACATCCATACAGTGTTTCGGGACCTATGGGCTGGGCAATCTCTTATGGTACAAAGAATCCCAAGGAAGCCTTTGAATACATAAAATTCTTGGCAGGTCCTGAAGGTTCATTGGATGCAGCACTTAAAGCCGGGATCGTACCAGGTTGGAAGTCCGTGTGGGAAAATCCCCAGTTCAACAAGACAGTGAGAGGCTTGGACAAGATGTACGAACAAGCCATGTATATAGTGCACCGTCCGCAAGTACCGTGGTATTTAGAATTTTCCTCGGTACTTCAAGAAGAGCTTCACAAAGCTCTGACGAGGCAAAAGACACCCAAGGCAGCCCTTGATGCAGCAGCGCAGGCTGCTATAAAGATACGTGATGAATTCGAAAAATCTAAGAAATGAATTTGGGGCGGGCTTCCCGCCCTTTAAATCATCTATGTAAGGGGTTGACTACAAATTGGAGAGGGCAAAAAGACGTCTGGGGTATTTGATCATTCTACCTTCTATTCTTATTCTTGTTGTAATACTTGCACTTCCTCTATTTTATGCATTTTACCTGAGTTTTTTCAACGTCAGGTTTGTGCGTGGGAAGTTGAGTCTGTCTTTCGTCGGATTTGGCAACTACTTGGATATTTTCTTGGATAGAAGTTGGTGGAGATCTTTTTTGAATACAAGCTACTTCGTGATAGTCGATATAACCTTTGGAATTGTGTTTGGCTTTTTCAGCGCGCTGGCATTGAATAGAAAGCTGAGTATAAAGCCAGTTTTAATATCAATCGTCTTACTCCCATATGTATTACCACCTATCGTTCATGCTTTGATATGGAAATGGTCTTACAATGCTGATTATGGTTTCATCAATCAAACTTTGATTAATTTAGGTATAATCAGTAAGAACATCTACTGGCTCACAGATCCAAAATGGGTTCTACCGGCACTACTTGTGGCGAACCTTTGGCAAGGAACTGCTTTCGCCACGATCATATATCTTGGTGGTATGAAATCAATCCCCGATGAAATCTACGAAGCGGCAAAAATAGATGGTGCTTCAAGGTTCAAATCAATCTTGTACATAACTATCCCTTTGCTCAAACCATTCACGCAACTGCTGCTTGTCATGAAGACTATTCTAACCTTCAAACTCTTCGAACTGGTTTATGCCGTGACGGGTGGTGGGCCTGCCGGAATGACCAGAGTGGTATCATATGAGATTTACAGAAATGCCTTCGAAGCCTACAAATTTGGTCGTGCTTCAGCGATGTCATACACATTGCTTGGCATAGTCTCTGCTATCGTCATAGTCTATAGGAAGATACTATTCACTTCTTACGGAGAGGAATGAATATGAACTTTGCGCATAAGATTTTGTTGATTTTGGTCCTTGTGATGATAGTTTTCTTATCAATAACGCCCATATATTGGACTTTCGTAACCAGTATTTCTTCAGACAAAGACCTGATCAAGACCTCGAAAAGCTGGTTCCCACCGCAGCCAACATTTCGAAATTATCAGGAAGTCTTCGGTTTGAGTAAAGACGTGTACAGTGTGGGAAACCAAATAAAAAGAACGATAATCAACAGTTTAACAATATCCTTCGCAGTGACTTTCTTAACCTTGGTTTTCGCCATCTTGGCTGCCTATGCGATCGAAAGACTTCGGGTACCACTGCGAAACTACATAAGCTTCTTTGTCATCTTGACACAGATGCTGCCTCCAGTCATTTTGGTCATTCCAATATATTTAATCTTTTCAAAAATAGGTCTATTAGACAGCAAATTTTCTCTTTCCTTGATCTATATAGCTTTGAATTTACCATTTGCAATATGGATACTGAGCTCATACTTTCAGAGGCTGCCTGTTTCAGTTGAAGAAGCAGCAATAATAGATGGTTGCGGTTATCTAGGAGCTCTTTGGAGAGTATTGATACCCATGTCAAAACCAGCGCTTTTTACATCTGGAATCTTTGTCTTTCTTTCATCTTGGAATGAATTCATAATAGCACTTGTGCTCACCACAAGTTTGAAATCAAAAACTCTTCCCATAAGCATATCTGAGTTCATGGGACGTTTCTATACAAATTATCCACTTATGACTGCAGCGGGAATAGTTTCAATGATACCCCCCATAATATTTGCGAGTATATTCCAAAGGTTTTTGGTAGAAGGTTTGGCAAAAGGTGCAGTTAAAGAGTGAAGAAGGGAGAGAGAAAATTGTACCAGTTCAAGAGTTCTGAAGCTCGTGTTTTGGAGTTTATTCGAAATCATTCACTCGTTTCAAGAGCACAGATTGCTTCAAAAATTCAGCTGAGTAAACCCATGGTTTCTGAGGCAGTGCACAGGCTTGTAAAGCTCGGTGTAGTGAAAGAGACAAAAAAGGGTAAGAGCTCGTCAAAGGGGGGTAAGAAGCCGATCTTGTTATCCTTTAATCCAAAGTACCGCCATGTCATGGGAATAGACATCGGTGGTACGAAAGTCAAAGCGATCGTCACAGATTTAAATGGTGAAATTTTACTTGCAAGGAATTTTTCTTCAAAGAATATCAAATCGAAAGACGATTTCTATAATCTAATAAAGAATGTCATTGAATCATTCAAGTTTCAGCAAGATGAGCTCTTGGGAATTGGCATTGGTGTTCCAGGAACCGTCGATTCACTAAGGGGATCTATAAGCTATATGCCAGCCTTTGACCTAAAGGATATACCATTGAAAAAAGATCTTGAAGAGATGACAAAGTTACCGATCTTTGTTGGGAATGATGTGAATTTGAACGCCTTGGGTGAAATGTGGAAGGGCGCAGCAAGGGGGTACAAGAATGTTCTGATGATCTCACTCGGTACTGGTACTGGTTCTGGAATAATAATCAACGGCTGTCTCTACGAAGGAAGTAAGGGAATGGCCGGCGAGATTGGTTACAGTATAACTGATTGGTCTATGGAGAAAGCTCATGACCTACCATTTGGAAGATTAGAAAGATGGTTCTCGGGCTATCTTTTTGAAAAGATGCTTCAAAAACTGTCTCCTGGGACAACGGTGAAGGAGTTTTTTGAGCTGAGTGACTCTGATCCAAACTTGGGCAGAATTCTCAATGAAGCCTGTGAACATCTCGCCCTCGCTATATCAAACTCACTGTGTCTTCTCAACCCAGAAGTCGTAGTGATAGGAGGTGGGATAGGGTACAATCAGTATGAAAGAATCATCAAAAAAATTCTTCCCTTGCTTGAAGATGTAACACCAAAAGAAATTCTTGAAGGTCTCTCCTTTACGAAAGCTTCTCTTGCAGATTTGGGAGTCTGTTTGGGTGCCATATATATGGTTCAGAAAAATACTTTCATCATATGAGGAGGTGTTACTGTGAAGAGGTTTTTGCTGGTTGTCTTAGCAGTTTTAATGGTTCTCTCTGTTTCTGTTTTTGCAAAGGTTAAAATCGTTTACTGGCAGTATTATTTTGAAACCAAAGTCAAAGCAGTCGATGAACTGATAAAGGAATTCCA
>JBKBIU010000095.1:0-5652 GCA_046294065.1 Pseudothermotoga sp. | reverse complement strand
CTGTCAGGTAGATTCGGTGCAGTGTGACGATTTTGCCCTCAATGTTGCACACCGGCGCAATCAAGCACGGAAAGTACCCTGTTTTTCGTTTTGCCGCGTTATCGACATAAACCATTTTTGCCCTTCCGCTTTTTTTACCACCAACATATTTGAGTTTTCTATTCAAAGATTCTGGATTGTATGGGAACATGGAATACTCTATACCCGTGCCCTTACTCATTTTCTCATTCGCATCGATCACTATCCCAGATTCGCTGTGAAATATTCTTTCCCCAACGATCGGTTTATTGGGCGCAACACGGACCTTGGATATTTCTTGGATCTGCTTGGAAACCGTGTAAAGCTGCGAGTAATCGATTTCAGTATCTATTCCAAGAATCATTTCAAGTCCCATCACAACTTCTTCCGTAGAGGCATTGCCAGTCCTCTCACCCAAACAGTTAAAAGACGTTTCAACGGCTTCGGCACCAGATGCTACTGCCATGAGTGCCGTTGCCGTTGCCAAACCGTAGTCGTTATGCACGTGTATTGCAAGAGGAACATTTGGAAACCATTCTTTCATCTTTCTAACCAAGAAATTAACTGTGAAAGGATGTGCCTGACCAAAGGTGTCAGATATACCTATTTGATCGACCTCGACGTTCTTCAAAAGCTCTGTGTAAACGGTCTTTATCCATTCAAGATTGTTGATTCTAAAAGTATCCCAACCGCAAAACTCGACAAACAAACCAAGTTCCTTCGCAAGCTTTGCACCTTTGATTATTCTGTTGATGAATTCTTTCGAATCAAGCCCCAAAACATGTTTAACAAAATACGGATTAATACCCGTTTCGTAGAACAACCCATCTGCACCACATTCGGCAGCTAACTTGACATCTTCCTCGATTATCCTTGCTAAGGCTATTTTCTTCGCTTTCAAATTCATCTTTGACAACCTCTTAAAAGCCCTTTGATCCTCTTCAGAGACGGCGGGTGTCCCAATCTCTATCATCTGAATACCTATTTTGTCAAGCTCCTGAGCTATGAATACCTTTTCATCCTCTGTGAAGACAACGCCCGCCATTTGTTCACCGTCTCTTAAAGTTACATCGTGAATCAAAACCTTCTTTGGTAAATTCATCTTAGAGCGAACATCTGGATGAAAATTTAGAGGTGAAACCCAACTGTTTTTTAGAATGAACGGCTTACAACCTTCAAGTTCTTGAAAGTCCATGTACATTACTCCTTTCTGTATTTCGAAACCAGTTCATTTCCTTTCTGAGTTATAGAAACTGTTCTTCTCCAGATTCCTCCTTCTTTCAGATAACCTCTTCTGACAAGTGAATTAATTATGGTAGCCAATGCCATGGAATTCAGACCCGTTTCTTTGGATAATTCATCTGCTAAGATCATAGATTTACCACGGACATGTTCAAGGATCTTAATGCCTGTTTCATCAACACCTTCAAGGATTTCGTTTTCTTTGATCCTCGTCGGTAATGTTTTGCCAAAGTCCGTTATCCTAAACATATAGAAACCCGATCCACCGTTGGAAAATCTTTCTATTGCACCTGCCTTTTCAAGTGAAAGGACTAATTCACTGCTTTTTGATGAGTCCATATCTAACAGATCAGTTATCTCAGACATCGTGTTATAACCCTTTCTTATGATGTCCAAGACCTTAATTTCCTCATCTGTGAGCTTTGATCTTTTCTGGATTTCAAAGTCATACTTGGATCTTCCAAAGAAATTTGCAATTACAGCAGCTCCAACAGAAACAATGACACCTGGAATCACCATGTGTCCAAATTTGCTGGTCAATGGATAAATCTTTGTTAAATCCAACAGAGTCCAAACAGACATGAAAATAAGACCGACCAGTCCACCCACAAACGCACCAGTGGTGGAGAATTTTTTCGTGTAGAGGCCTAGAATCACAACTACTGCTGTTGGTGCAAGCCATGCCGTTGCAAAGGCGAATAGATAGACTGGGCCGCCAGGGAAAAAGCACAACAAGAGAGCTGCCAAACCAAACAAGGCGTTCACAATCATTGAAGGTTTCACAAGTTGTTCTGATTTTGCATTCGGTTTAAAAAACCTCTGATAAATATCTCTGATTATGACTGAGCTTCCTGCCATATAATAGGTTGTTGCAGTTGAGACGGAAGCAGCCATGGTTGTTAAAAGAAAATAGGCGGCAAGAACAGATGGAGTATCTCTCAAGAATATACCAAAGGCCGCCGCAGGTGCAGCAGTCCCACGCGGGGCAAACATCTCTGGATGTGCTGCACCAACATATGCACCGAGCAGAGGATACATAAATCCATTGGCGAGGAAAAGTATCACTGCAGCCCATAGATAAGAAAGTTTTGCAACCCTCTCACTTCTCACCGAACTGACCCTTATCCAGTAACTGTTCGATCCCCAAACAAGTGCCATACCATAGAGGAAGAATGCAACCAATACACTGGGATAGAACATGGAAAACCATGGGAAGGTTTTCCCAGCTATACCAGTTGTCCAAAAGTTTCCACTGGGCCAATTATTCGAAAGGAAACTCAAACCACCGTATTTGACAAGTAGGAAGATGAGAAGCGTTGGTATCGCAAATGTACAAAGTACACCTTGTATGAAATCTGTTAACGTCACTGCCCACATTCCTCCAAGAACGGTGAAGAACAAGAAGATCAGAAAAGTTATGAAAATTGTAGAAGGTATGGACCATTTTGTAAAACCTGTGATGATTGTCGCCATGGAAAGAATATTGTTTGCAGTTATACCAAGCATCGCTACAACAGTGACAAGCGTTATGACAAATCTAACCTTTCTATCATATCTTATCTCCAACCATTCAGGTAAGGTATGTGCTCCTGTCCTGCGTGCAACTGGAGCTATAAGAAAGGCATAGGATATGATACCTGTAAGTGAATATGCAACACCCAACATGAAGATGCTCTTTGTCAAACCGCCCATCAAAGTGAAAGCCGGTGCAAGTGTCAAGGTGGTTCCTGCATAACCAATCGCAGCAACGCCGAGGATGTTCACCAAAAGATTGATTTGTCTTCCCGCAACAAGATAATCTGTACTTCGTCCAATCCATTTTCTGGTTATCCACCCAACTAGGACCATTACGAAACCGAAAATAGCAAAGAAAACCGTGAAAATAGCTACAGTACCCATTTTCCACCCTCCTTCACTCTTCAACTATTGCCACAGCCCGCACCCAACCGGCGCTGGCTTTGAGTATCTTTACAGGGAAAACCGACACCTTGAAGCCGAAAGGTTTGGGTATTTTGTCAAGATTGGCAAGTTTTTCAATATGACAGTACTCTTTTTCAATCGCGGCAAAGTGCGCGGGCCATATATAAGAACCATCCTTGGTCTCCTGGTAGTCCTTAGACATGTTCGAAAATGGTCTGTCCCAAGTGTAGGCATCTATACCTGTTATCTTGACTCCTTGTTCAATCAGCCACAATGTTGCTTCGCGGCTCATCCCAGGTTGTAAAAAATATTCCTTTGTTCCCATTCTCTTGTCTGCACCTGTCATTATCAGAACTATGTCAAATGGTTTAATTTTGTAATTTATCCTTTCAAGTTCACTCTTGAGATCTTCAGTTGTTATGAATTCACCGAATTTCTTGTGTCTCATGTCGAGAACTACACCATCTGAGTAACACCATTCCAAGGGAACTTCATCGATCGTCTTAGCAATTTTTCCTTCAACGATTGGATGAAAATGCCATGGGGCGTCCAGGTGCGTCCCAGTATGAGTCATTGCATCAATAAATTCGTAGGACCATCCTAAACCATTAGAGTAGACAAGATCCTTCGGATCAACACCAAATCGTTCCCTCATTTCTTGGGAACCTGCTCTGTGGTCAAGATAGGTTATCTTGGCTGGCCAGGGCTCGGAAGGAGAGTTTGGAACAATCGTCTCGCTTAAATCGATCAATTTGACACCCATATGAGTCACCCCCATATTCTCGATTATCGATAATACATAAAATTCATCAAAGGAAAAAGAGCCAAATTTTTTAAATAGGGAGGGAAAAATAACAAGAATCTTGATAAAAATCCACAATAAGCCAAATTTCTACTCGGTTTCGCTTTTCCTCAATGTTGCTTTGAATTTCGATACCATCTCTTTATAATATCGCTGAATAACGTCACCACTGAATCGAATATACTCTGCTATCAGATCTGCAGCTTTCTTCGAATCCCTCTTTTCCAAAGCATAAACCACTTCCATGAAATATTGAGAAGAAACTCTTAAATTGTCATCGTACTCTAAACTCAAATACCTATACCTTTTTGCTTGATCTTCTGTTGATTCGAGCAAAGAAACTAATTTTCTGGATCGGCATCCTTCTAAGATGACATCTGTGAACTGGAAGTTTGCTTCAAAGGCTTTATCAATATCGTGTTCTATATAGGCATCTCTGAATTTTTTCACGAAGACTTTAACTTTTTGAATCTGTTCTTCACTGGCTCTTTCTGCAAACCAGGCAAATGCCAGTGCCCAAAGTTTCTCCTTTATCTTCCAAATATCCAACAGTTCTTGAAGATCGAGCTCAGTTACAACATAACCTTTGTGCGGAAACTCCGTAATGAGATCAGATTTTTGTAGAATCTTCAATGCTTCCCTTATTGATGTTTGGCTGGCACCAAATCTTTTAGCAAGTTCCATGATTTTGAGGCGTTCCCCTGGTTTGTAAACACCCTTTATTATGTCTTGCTTGAGTTGTTGAGCTATGCTATCGGAAATCTTCAGTGGCCTTTGATAGACTTCCATTGGGCTACTCCATCCTCCTAAAATAATTTTATCTTCTATGATGGTGTTCCTATTAATTATAAACACGATTTTGTACCAATTAGTCGCTGTGCATTTTATCAGTCACCTTTTGAATATGTGACCTTGAACTTGAAATATGAGTAATCTTCATTATGCCTGTGTGCATTTTCAATCATACTAGTAAGATGTAAAGCAAGAATAAGGTTTCCTGTAACTCTTTAGACTAACCCCAGAACTGTGGTAGACTTATGTGTATGGTGAAGATCGTATGGCAAATATTCTTGTAATTGATGATGAAAGAAATGTGAGAACCTTGATAAAAAGAATTCTTGAAGAGAGAGGTCATTTGGTTGTTGCCGTTGCAACGGCCGAAGAAGCTCTTGTAGAGCTTCGCCGGCAGTTGTTTGATCTTGTAATACTGGACTTGAAATTGCCAGGTATATCGGGTATAGAACTGCTTAAAAAAATGAAACAGGAAGGATACGAAATGCCCGCTCTGATTGTATCGGCAATAACCAACGCAATACCCATTGTTGAGGCAATGAAAAATGGAGCAAGTGACTACATTTCTAAACCATTTCCTGCTCAGGACCTCATCAAAAAAGTAGAAGAACTTTTGAACAAAGAAGAGATAACCTTCGAAAAACTTGAAAGGAGAATCGAAGAAAAGGTCTCCCAAGGAAAACTGGATATTGCAGAACGCATGGCAAGAGAGTTATTCTCAATTCATCCTTCTGCCGAGGCACATTTCGTCTACGCGTTGGTCATGGAGAGATTGGGGAACAGTGAAATCGCATATAAACACTTAAAAGCAGCGTTGGCTTTAGATCCAGATCACAAGAAAGCGAGTAAGGAGATTCTAAGGTATGAAAAGGAAAAGT
>JBKBIU010000094.1:0-5667 GCA_046294065.1 Pseudothermotoga sp. | reverse complement strand
ATGCTTTGACCGAAGAAAGAACAGATCTTAGAAGAATTGGAAAGATTATTTATGAAGAAGCAAGAAAAGTTGTTCCTATCGATACCTTTTATTTTGCATTGATCAATGATGACTTTATAGTCATTGAGTACGGTATCAATCAGGGAACAGAGATCACGGGATTAAAAATCAAAAGGGGCTACGTTGGTCTGTCGAATTACGTTATAGACAAGGGTGAGTTCACCTACATACCAAATACCAGAACAGCCCGTCTAGATCCCTACAAACCGATGGCCATAACAAAAGGTGAGACCAGATATATCTGGAGTTATGTTGGTATTCCTCTGAAGATTGGAGCTAAGATCGTAGGGGCAGCGAGTTTTCAAAAGAGGGAGGCAAACGCTTTTACTCAATCTCATTTAGCTTTTTTCGAGCTCATTGGTAAAGAAATATCAGTTGCAATAAGAATGAGAGCACTGTTTGATGAATTGGAAGCTCAACGGCTAAGGTACAAGGAGATTGCCATGAAGGATCCTCTTACGGGTTGTTACACAAGATACTATTTTGCAGAATACTTTGAACGATTTCAAGGTATTATAGAAAGAAAGGGTGGAGAAATCTGTTTTGTTATGGTCGATGTGGACAATTTCAAAAGCATCAATGATAGATTTGGTCACATTGTCGGAGATACGATCCTAAAAGAAATCGGCAATCTCTTGATGAAGAATGTCAGAAAAATGGACCTCGTTGTCAGATACGGTGGGGACGAGTTTCTGCTGATGTTTCCATACGTCACCCTCAGAAGGGCCGGGTTAATCATGCAGAGAATATCAAAAAAGGTGTCAGAGCTGAATATTCCAGAGTGCAGTGAGAAGATAACCCTCAGTTACGGAATATCGGTGTACGACGGTTCAAAGAGTTTGGAAGAAACCTTGAAGATTGCCGACGAGCACATGTACAAATGGAAGAAGGAGGCAAAGGTATGAAGATCTATGTTTCGGTTGATATGGAGGGGCTTGCTGGTATATCCATGTGGAGTGAAGTTATCCCAAGACAGAGCAAGGAATCTTTTGATATTCTCTACGAACATTTGAAAGCTTTGCTTGAGGGACTGTTTGAAAGTGGAAAGGTGGATTATGTTTTGATTTGTGATTCACATGCTGCTGGTGATAACATATATTACAAGATAACCGAAGAGTTTGGGAATGTTGAAGTTGTACATGGATCATTGAGAAAAGATTTCATGATGGCAGGCCTGGACAGAACTTTTGATAGAGTCATCTTTTTGGGATACCATGCAGGTGTTGGTGCAAGGTATGGAATCTTGGATCACACTTATTCCAGTTCCATCATTCACAATCTTTGGATAAATGGACAACCTATGAATGAAGCCATTATAAATGCAGCCTTTGCAGGTTATCATCAAGTACCTATTGCGCTTGTGATAGGTGACGATGTACTTCGCGAAGAACTCCAGGAATCATTGAAAGGTGAGTACGTCTATGTCGTAACAAAAGAATCGATTGGAAAGTTTTCTGCAATCATGAGATCAAAGCCAGTAGTGATGAAACAAATAAAGGATGCTGCCCAGCGTGCTGTACAGATCAGAAAAAATAGATTACCACTTGTCAGATTTATATCACCTATCGAGCTGAAGGTAGAATTCAATGATGCATCTTTTGCCGATGCAGTAGAACTGATGCCTAAAGTAGAGAGAATAGATGGCAGGACAGTAGTCTTTCGTGATAATGATTACTCTGTGGTGTTCAACGCAATCATGGCAATCGTTCTCTTAGCCAAAGGGGCAAAAGGCATAGGAGGGTGAAAGAGTGAGATCGTTAACGGAACTTGTTGATCGTGCTAAAACCTTGGGAAAGAGGAACATAGTTGTTGTGGGTTGTGAAGATGAAGAGGCAGTCAAGGCGGCAAAGATGGCTCACGAACAAGGCATTGTTGGAAAAATTTTTCTCGTGGGTACAAAGGAAAGTTGGACAGACCGTGATGTAAGATTCATAACAACCAGTACGGAACAACAGGCAGCCGAAGAAGGAGTGAAAATAGTTTCGTCTGGTGAGGCAGACATACTCTTAAAGGGCCTTGTGAAGACCTCCCTTTTACTGAAAGCAGTACTCAACAAAGAGTGGGGGTTGAGAGATTCAAGCCTTCTCAGCCACGTTGCGGCCGTTGAGGTTCCAGTTCTTGACAGGGTTATCTTCATAACCGACGGTGGGATGGTGATAAAACCGACACTGGAAGAAAAGGTGTTGATAATAAAAAATGCTGTCAATTTGATGCATAAACTGGGTTACGAAAAACCCAAAGTGGCTATGATTTGCGCAGTGGAAACCGTGAACAAAGACATGCCAGAGACCATAGATGCGTCGGTGATTGCTAAGATGGCGCAACGAGGAGAGTTTAAGGACTGTTCCATCGATGGACCACTCGGTCTGGATAACGCCTTGAGTGTCAATGCAGCGATGGTAAAGAATGTGAAGGGTGAGGTAGCGGGATGTGCTGATCTTTTGGTGGTCCCCGATATCCATTCCGGTAACTTTTTGGGAAAGTCGGCTCTGTACTTTGCAGGGGGTAAAATAGCAGGCCTAGTTGTTGGAGCGAAGGCACCTATAGTCGTTGTTTCCAGGGCTGACAGTGCTGAATCAAAACTCTTATCAATAGCAATGGCTGTATGTGTTGGGTGAGGTCTATGATAAGAGTTCTCTTGCCATCTATGATCGAAAGTGAGTTATCTCTCCCAATAACTAGCGAGAAGATCCATCTGAAGTATTATCAAGACTCAGATGATTATATGCAAAAGATGCTTGAGGACTTTTGGGATATTGTATACGGTCCCAGGCTTGATAAGCAGCCAGAAGCTATTTTCGTAGACAATCTTTCGTCACTGACTCTGGCGATCAAGTTTTTGGAAACCAAAAAGGCATTGGAAAAATGTAGAAGAGTCAATGATATAATGAATCTCTCCGTTGAATTACAGGGAATAAAGATACTTCCTGTACTCAAACAACTACAGAGATTGAAAAGTGACAATCTTGAAAAATTGATAATTATTGCTGAAAAAGGTATCAAGACGGAGGCTTATGTTGATTTCCTCTCTGAAGGTAAGTATGTGCAAACTTCAACAAGCAGTTATGAAGCTATATTGAATGGCAGGAAAGTTGCTGTAATAGAATCGGCTAGGTACTTAGAAGGAGAGACAAACATAGAAATTCCCCCATTGAGAAAGAGAAAGGAAGATATCCCTTATATGATAGATCGTACACTTTCACTACTTCACAGCAAACACAAGAACATGCCAGTACACTTCCCCGACGAACAAACTCTGAGGATCTTTGTATCGTACAACTGGCCTGGAAATACCGAAGAGTTGATTGAAGCAGTATATACTTATGTAGCTGGTGGCAATATAATTGATCGCTTTATGGGAACGAATACTCTTACAGTAGAACTGGAACAAATCGATCTGAAAAGCTGTGTAAAAACCATGGTTAACAAAATAGAGAAGCAATTTATGTGCGACGCTTTACAAAAAACTTCGTGGAACAGGAAAAAAGCGTCTGCGATTCTCAAAATGAATTATAAAACCTTCTGCTACAAAATGAAAAAATATGGACTAAACAGGCATTAGATATTTTGATTAGCAAAATGGAGCATCTCGGCTTCGATAAAATAGTCGAGTTCGCCATCAAGAACTGCTTCAAAATTTCCCGTCTCGACACCTGTTCTGTGGTCCTTTACCATCGTATAAGGATGTAGAACGTAAGATCTTATCTGATTACCCCAAGCTATTTCTTTCAGTTCACCTTGAATCTCTTCAAGTTGTTCTTTCCTCTTGGATAGTTCCAACTGGTAGAGCTTGGCTTTAAGCATCTTCATAGCTTGAGCCTTGTTTTGATGTTGCGATCTCTCACTTTGACACGAAACAACGATGCCAGTTGGAATATGTGTTATTCGAACAGCGGAGTCTGTTCTGTTAACATATTGACCACCGTGACCGGATGCTCTAAAGGTATCTATCCTCAAGTCTTCTGGTTTGATATCTACCTCTATGTCGTCAGAAATTTCTGGTATCACGTTCACAGAGGCAAAGGATGTATGTCTCCTCTTTGCAGCATCAAAGGGTGATATTCTGACAAGTCTATGTACACCTCTTTCATGTTTCAGATAACCGTAGGCGTATTCACCTTTTATCAAAATAGTTGCACTCTTGACACCGGCTTCTTCACCTGGTTGAAAATCGAGCAATTCTACAACAAAACCTTTTCTTTCCGCCCATCTCATGTACATCCTGAGCAGCATCTGGGCCCAATCGTGCGATTCGGTGCCGCCAGCACCAGGGTGTACCGTTAGATAGGCATTGCTTGAATCCAGTGGATCGTTCAAGATCAGTTCGAATTGGAACCGACGTAGTTCCTTTTCAACAGTTCTAACCAATTCTTCAACATTCTCGGCGATCTGTGGATCTTCTTCACTCAACTCGACACCCACATCAATATCTTCCAAATGCTTTTTTATCTTCTCCATATCATGAAGAAGATCTTTGAAATGTTGTATCTTCCGAGAAAGTTCACTGGCCTTTCTCTGGTCTTTCCAGATCTCAGGATCGGAAACTTGGTGTTCCAATTCCTTTAATTGTACCTTGATTTTTTCTGGATCAATGAGTTTCAAGAAATTCTTGTACTTTTCCTTGAGTTCGTCTATCTTCACACGGGTTTCATAAGCTATCATTCTGTACATTCACCTCTTCACTTTGAATCTCTTTTTCATTTTCTCATCTTTCTGTAACTTTCTCCTCTCCGATCTGTTTACGATGTTGAACTCTTCATGTACAAGTTGAAGATTTGTCAAATCCTTCTTTGCTTCCTGTTCTGCTTTTTGCCTATCTACTCTCACAACTCTGAACATCCAGGAGACAACAAGGTCGTTGACTCTCGCTATCATATCATCGAAAAGTGCATAAGTCTCTTTCTTGAACTCTATTATGGGATCTCTCTGACCATAGGCCCTCAAGTTAACAGCTTCCTTAACGTGTTCCACTTCCTCAAGGTACTGTCTCCAGTTATCGTCTAAGATGCGTAAAATCAAAAATTTGAGAAACTGAATGTATTCATCTCCTATTTCCTTTTTTTTCATGCTATACGATTCTTTCAGTGAATTTACAAGGAACTCTTTCAGTTGGTCTTTTGAGTCCATCTTCTGACCATCTAAATTCACAGTACCCTTTGGCAGAATAGAAAGTGAATTTTTTAGTCCCTCGAGATTCCATTCTGATCCATCGCAAAATTCACTGACTCTTCTCTCAACAAAATCCTCGATAGCCTCGTCTACATATTGCTCCACCTTACCAGACAAGATCCAATCTCTGTAGGAGTAAATCGAATTTCTCTGTACGTCCAAAACAGTGTCCATTTCCATAAGATGTTTTCTTATAGAAAAGTTGATCCCTTCTACCCTTTTTTGTACCGTTTCTACCAACTTTGTCAGAAGTGGATGTTCTATGGGTTCGCCTGGTTTAATCTTTAGAACGTTCATCACCTTTTCAAGCTGATCCTTTCCAAATATCCTCAAAAGATCGTCCTCTAGTGATAGATAGAATCTTGATTCTCCCGGATCACCTTGCCTGCCCGAGCGTCCCCTCAGCTGATTATCGATGCGCCTGCTTTCGTGACGTTC
>JBKBIU010000093.1:0-5734 GCA_046294065.1 Pseudothermotoga sp. | reverse complement strand
TCGCTTTGGCTGAATCGATGGCACTTCCTCCACCAAGACCAATTACAAAATCAACCTTTTCTTTGATCGCAATCTGAGCAGCTTCGTCAACATCGTCATTCACTGGGTTTGGTTGAACTTTGTCAAAAACAATGGTTTCCATGCCTTTTTCTTCCAGTAATTTTGTTACTTTATCCAGCACTCCACTCTGTTTTGTACTCTTTTTGCCTGTGACGATCATTGCCTTGTTGCCAAGGTCCTTGACAAGAGAAGAAAGCTTGTTCAATGCGCCCTCACCAAAAACAATCTTTGTTGGCAAGAAGATGTTAAACATAGATTCACCTCCTATATCAAGATTATGTTCTTTTCAATGTAAGCCTTAGCGAGGCAAAACATCTGTCCCCATCCAAAGGCACAACCGAAGGCTATGGAAATTTCGTCTAAATTGGACACGAATACTTTATCTTGTACTCTCACCCAAGTACCATTGTTTGCGTTGTCTTGAAAATACATTTTGACATGTGATCTAAAACCATCTTCATATTCGTACCACCAAAACTCCCATTCTTTGTATGGATCGAGTACTATTGTGATACCTGTATCTTCAACTTCTTCGCCCTGGGTCATCCTAACCCAGCGAAAGGATATCTTTCCTCCCTTTCTAAGTTCCACTTTCATACCATCGGTGAACCATGGGTCCCAGCCGTTCGGATTGACAAAAACTTTCCAAACCTTTTGAATCGGCGCGCTGAAATACTCAATGAACTCCATTTTGGGTATTTCAATCAATTTTGGATCACCTCAGTCGAATCTTTTGCCCCCATTTGTCGATACCAAAAATCTATTTGAAGGCGAACCTGTGCAGACGTTTCTTGCCTGCAAGATAATTGTACACGATCTTTGAAAGTGTGTCATACTCAAAATGGAAGGTGAGAGACTTAAAAAATTTTGGTTGAACAAGCTTTGTTTTTGTGATATAATTAAAAAAGCAGGATTTAAACCCTGCTTTTTTGTTTTATATTTATAGATGTATTGATCCTTGTCGGGTGGCACAAACTAACTTAGGGGGTGTATTCAGTGGAAGGTACTATTTGGTCGATATTACCACCACTTGTTGCCATTGTCCTTTGTTTTGTCACTAAAAATGTTTTGCTCTCTTTGTTCTTAGGGATCTTCACGGGTGGATTGTTGTTGAATTCTTTCAACCCAATCGCGGGGGTCGGTTATTCCCTCGAGAAGATCATAGGTTCAATGGCTGATGAATGGGACGCAAAGTTACTTTTGTTCAACCTGTTCATGGGCGCCGGTATAGCTTTTATTTGGCGTCTTGGTGGAAGTAAGGCGCTGGCAGATTGGGCTAGAACGAAGATAAAGACCAAGAGGTCTGCGAGTGTTTGGGCTTGGCTTTTGGGTATCATTGTTTTCTTCAACGATTATATCAACGCCGCAATAGTTGGAAACGTTACAAGGGACATCTTCGAGCAGCATAGGATATCAAAAGAAAAGCTCTCTTACATACTTGACTCGACATCGGCTCCAGTGGCAACTTTTTTCATCTCTGACTGGATAGCCTATCAACTGGCTATGATTCAAAATGGTATGGATGGGGCAGGTATAACAAATATCACACCTTTGAGAGCGTTCCTGGGCAGCATTCCTTTCAACTTTTATTGTATCTTCACGGTTATTTTTGTCGGGATCATTGCCATTACAAATTGGGATTTTGGAAGTATGTTGAAAGCAGAGATGAGAGCTCAAAGGGAAGGCAAAACTTCAAGAGATGGTGCCTCACCAATGTTGAATGTAGATTTTGAGCTTGGAAAGCCTATAGAAAAGAGACCAATGATATTAACCTTCGTGTTGCCAATCTTGGCATTGGTGGTTGTCACGATAGTTGGTTTCTACTATACTGGTGCAAAAGTCGGGGGAGAGAGCCTTATTGAGAAGCTTGGAAATGCAGATGCTGCTACAGCTTTGCTTTGGGGTGCCTTTGCAATGACTCTCACTGGTGTAGTCATTGCCTTAGGTTTTAGATTGATGACAGTCACAGAAACGATGAAGACGATCTTGGAAGGATTCAAACTCATGTTGCTTGCGTGCGCTATCTTGGTACTTGCTTGGTCTATAGGAACTGTGACAAAGGATATGAATCTTGCAGGATATGTAGTTTCTGTAGTGGGAAAGAATGTTTCCTTTGACTTCGTTCCAGCCATTATTTTTGTTGTTGGCATGTTGATTTCTTTCGCTACAGGAACCTCTTGGGGAACTATGGCTATTCTTACCCCAATTGCTATACCGATAGCTTACAGTATCACCAACGATGCGTGGCTTTCCGTTACAGTAATGGCCGGTACAGTCTTTGCAGGTGCCATCTTTGGTGACCATTGCTCACCCATTTCAGATACAACTGTTCTTGCTTCGATCTTCTCTGGAAGTGATCACATTGATCATGTTAACACCCAGATACCATATGCAATAGTTTGTGCATTCATGGCTTTGATCATGTATATTGCTTACGGTTTTTTCAAGATATCTCCATTTGTGTTGTTACCCATTGGCATAGTTCTATTGGTTCTTCTTGCCAGGGTTTTCAACAGGATGTCTATCAAGAAGTATGCATGAAAGGTGGGCGAGAGCCCACCTTATTTTTTGATAGGGGAAGATTTTTTGCAACTTTGACAATACAAGATTTCCTTTGATCTGATTTTTTTATAGAAAAGCTTTTGGGAACATTCGGGACATTTTTCATCAGATGGTTCAAGCCAACTTATGAAATCGCAGTTTAGGTTGGTGCATTTGAAAAATACCTTCTTATTCTTAGAGACCTTTTTTTCAACTATTGAAGAACATTTCGGGCATTTACCCCTTGCAAAACCCGTATAAGTCCTGCTACAGTCTTTACACTTTAGATATTTTCCAAACTTTCCATCCATCTGTTGTAATTCACCACCACAGGCCGGACATGGTAACTGTGGTGATTCGGTTTTTTCAGTTTGAAAGTACATCTTCTGATCGAGTACTGCCGGTGAATCAAGGGAGATGGAGTTTGTATTGGAACACTTTGGGCAAGACAAGTACAATCCATACCTACCAACCTTCAGATGAAATTCTTCAGAGCAATCACATTTTAGATTTGTGGGAATGTCTATTGAGAGCCATTGATTCTGGGCTTGGGTTAAATATTTCGAAAACTGGTCGTAGAACTCTCTGAGCAACTGCTTGTAATCCTTTTCACCTTGTTCTACTTTGTCCAAAGCCTCCTCCATGCGTGCTGTGAACTCCAGGTCTATGATCTGTGGAAATCTCTTTTCCATATAATGGTTTACGACAAAACCCATGACCGTTGGGACAAGTTCTTGAGCCTTTTTGACGACATATTTTCTTTCAATGAGAGTCGAGATTATGGTGGCGTATGTACTTGGTCTGCCTATACCTCTCGCTTCGAGTGCCCGAACCATTGTAGCTTCAGAGTATCTAGATGGAGGTTTTGTTTCGTCTTCTTCTATTTGCCACTTGGTGACCGAGACCTCTGAAGAGGGCAATTCAAAATGTTGTTCCTTTTCTTTCTTAAAAAGGATTTCAAAACCATCAAAGATTCTCTGTTCTATCTTTGCTTCAAAGGTATACCTTTTAGACTCAAAAAGTATCGTTGTTTCTTCGTAAACTGCCTCGCTCATCTGTGATGCGACAAACCTTTCCCAGATGAGTTTATAGAGCTTGGCGTGGTCTTTTGATAGTTCTTTGTCGGCTTCTTTTGGGCTGAGAGTAACTTCAACGGGTCTGATTGCTTCATGTGCGTCTTGAACATTCTGTCCCTTTTTCTGGGAAGTATTCTGCTCTCCCAGATACTTTTCGCCATACTTGTCTAATATGTATTCCTTTGCCATCTGTTTTGCATACTCTGAAATTCTTGTGGAATCCGTTCTCATGTACGTTATGAAGGCTCTATGTCCATTGGGCGTGTCGATTCCTTCGTAAAGTTGTTGTGCAATTTGCATAGTTTTTCCTACAGAAAACCCTAATTTACTGGCTGCTTCTTGCTGGAGCGTACTGGTTATAAAGGGTAAAGGTGGTTTTTTGTGCACCTGTCTTTTTTTGATCTGCTTCACCTTCAGTTTTTTCACATTATTTTCTACATCCTGGGCTATTTGCTTTGTAACATCTTGCATCTCTATTCTTTTTCCATCTACGTGTGTCAGATAGAACCTCAACGCGCCAACATAACCCTGAACCTTCCAGAATTTTCTTGGAACAAATCTGTGCCTTTGAATTTCTCGTTCACAAATGATCTTTAACGCCGCCGATTGAACTCTGCCAGCGCTCAGATTTGCTTTTAGCATCTTCCAGAGCAGAGGACTTATCTTGTACCCAACTATGCGATCGAGAATGCGTCTTGCCAACTGTGCTTGAACTTTTTTCATATCTATGTACCTTGGAGATTTGACGGCATTTTTTATAGCTTGTGGCGTGATCTCACTGAAGACGATCCTGTTCTTCTTGCCCAAGATTCCAAGAATATCCGCAAGATGCCAAGCTATTGCCTCGCCTTCTCTGTCCATATCTGATGCCAGCAAGACTTCCTTATCCTTTGTTTTGGTAGAAAGTTCCTGCACAACCTTTTCTTTTCCGTCGATAATTTTGAATTCTGGTTCAAAATCTTGTTGTATATTTACACCGAATTCTCTTTCAGGTAAATCACGAACATGCCCTTTTGAGGAAACTACTTCATACTCACCTTTGAGGATTTGCTTTATCGTCTTTGCCTTTGCAGGTGATTCAACGATTATGATTTTTTTCATGCTTTCCCTTCCTGTCTACTCATCTTGCGTATGGCTAGAAGCATTGACTGAAATGTTTGAAGATCTTTTGCCTCAAGATATATTCTCACAACTGGTTCTGTCCCGGAAGCTCTGGCAAGTACCCAAGCACCTGATTTATCGAAGAAGTATCTTGTGCCATCGATTGAATCTTGGCTAACTATTTTGATACCTGACAGATAATCTTTCATATTCTTAAATTTTGAGAGGAGTTCTTGTTTCTCTTCTTCACTTGATAATTCAAAATCTATCCTCGTATTGAAGAAGTCACCATAATTTTTGCGAAAATCCTTTCTTATCTGTGAGAGACTCTTTCTCTCATATGCGATCATCTCAAGCACAAGCAGACATGCTAAAATTCCATCTTTTTCAGGTGTGTGGCCTTGTATGGTGAGTCCCCCACTCTCTTCTCCTGCGATGACGACATTTTCTGAGAGCAACATGTTTGCGAGAAATTTGAATCCAACAGGCGTCTCCAAGATTTTTTGATTGAAGGTCTGTGCTACGGAATCAACTGCATGAGAGGTGGCAATTGTTCTTGCCACAGGGCCTTTCAAATTTCGGTGTGTGTACAGATGATGTGCAAGAAGGGCTATCACCTCGTTTGGTTTGACATATTCGCCGTTGTCATCGACAATTCCAAACCTGTCCGCATCACCATCCGTTGCTACAACGACGTCCCAACCACGATTTTTCACCTTCTCAGCAAACTCTCTCAACCTGTCTTCATCTGGTTCAGGTCTATAGCCTCCAAAATATGGATCCCTGTAATTGTGAACAACGTCGATCTCGCTGCAAGTTAACCTACACAGTTCATCTAAGTAACCTGTTGAAGTTCCGTACAGTAAGTCGACAATGACCTTTAAACCAGCCAATTTGATTCTTTCCAGGTCTATTTTTTGTGCAATCGCTTTTATATATTCTGCCTTTGGTTCGAA
>JBKBIU010000092.1:0-5793 GCA_046294065.1 Pseudothermotoga sp. | reverse complement strand
TACCGTACGATGTGAAAACTACATGTGAAAAGATGGCGCTTTATGGTCTACCAGCAGAACTCGCAGTAGTTTTGGTTCTTGGAAGTAGCTATAACATGGGTAAAGTTGATTCGGGGAAACATTTTTTTGTAGTATGAACAGGGTCTCAGAAATTTTTGCACAGTATGGTTTGAACATAGAAAATGAAAAGGCTGAGAAATTATCAAGATATATCGATCGTTTGATAAATGCACCCCTGAATTTGACATCCATCAAAGATTTTGATCAGGCAGTACACAAACACGCAGTTGATGTCCTTTTACCAGTGCCCAATCTTTGCGGAGAAGTCCTTGATGCTGGAACAGGTGGTGGAGTTCCTGGTATCATTTATGCCATCGTATTTCCAGTAAAAGTTTTTTTAGTGGATTCAACCAGAAAAAAAATCATATGGCTACAGAGTATTATTAGAGAACTGGAAATCACGAATGCAGAAACGTTCTGCTCAAGAATTGAAGAACTTGGGCATGACATGAGAGAAAGATTCGATGTTTTAACTGCGAGAGCTTTGGCTGAGTTGAGAATTACTGCTGAATTGTGTGCTGCTTTCTGCAAGATAAACGGTAGGCTGCTCTTCTATAAGGGACCAAAATGGCAACAAGAGTATAAAGAGGCTGAGCATACACTGAAAGTGCTCGGACTCAAACTTGAAGACATCAAGGAATACTCTCTAAGAACAGGTGAACAAAGATCATTATTGATCTTTCGAAAACTCAAAAGAACCAGTCAGCTTTTCCCAAGAAGAATCTCTGAAATTCTAAAAAAACCTTTGTGAGGCGATTTTATGAAATTCATCAAGACTTGGAACTTCCCAGGAGCGTTGAATATGGCTCTCGATGTGGTATTGATGGAGCAGTGCGCAGAGCCGATTTTAAGGTTCTACACATGGGCAAGACCGACCTTGTCAATAGGAAGGCATCAGAAGAGAATAAATGTGAACGTGCAATTCATGAGAGAAAAAAATATAGATTGTGTAATTCGACCTACTGGTGGTAGGGCTGTTCTTCACTGGGATGAATTAACTTATTCTCTGATCTTACCAATTGATCATCCCAAGGCAAGAGGTGGTGTTCTTGAAACCTACCTTGTGATAAGTGAATGCATTGCAAGAGCGCTCTGTGCACTGGGCTTCAAAGCAAAAATTGAGCCAGTAAAAAAATTTAAAGAGAGCAGTACTGCTTGCTTTGATTCACCGTCTTCATACGAGATTACAATAGATGGAAAAAAGATCGTTGGCAGTGCTCAGATGAGAAATGAAAAAGGTGTACTTCAGCATGGTTCAATCCTTTTCAAAGAACACACAGAAGAATATGCAAAACTCTTGAATATTGACCAGGAGAATTTGAAAGACAGAATGGCTGGGCTTTCAAATTATGAAAAAATTAGACTGGAAGAAGTTGTCGAAAGTCTGCAGTACCAGTTTGAAACCACTTTTGGCGAGGCGGAACCATTTACACTGAATCAACAAATCATGGAAACTGCTTTAAAAAGGAAGGGAGAGTTCCTTTGGCTGGAAAATTGACCGTTGTTTCAACCCCCATTGGAAACATGATGGACATAACTATCAGAGCACTACGTGCACTCAGAGAAGCAGATATAATAGTTGCAGAAGATACAAGAAGAACGATGAAGCTTTTGAAATTCTTTCACATCACTGACAAGCAAATGATTTCTTACGGTGTACACAACCAGACAAAGATCATACCAATGATTCTTAACCTTCTCGATCAGGGCAAAAATCTCTGTCTTGTTACAGATTCAGGTACCCCAGCTGTGGCTGATCCTGGTAGCTTATTGATCGATGCATGTTGGAAGAAAAATATAAAAATCGACATAATGCCAGGACCGAGTGCTCTAACGAGTGCGATTGCATTGTGTGGATTTAATGCCTCAAAGGTACTGTTTGTCGGATTTCTACCACGTGATAAGAGAAGAAGAAGGCTGTTCAGAGAACTCAAAGCAGAGAATTTACTCTTCATATTCTTTGAATCAGCTTCAAGGATAACAAAGACATTAACCGATGCGCTGGAAATCTTGGGAGATTGTGATATCTTTATTGCAAGGGAGTTAACCAAGGTATTTCAGCAGTTGTACAGAGGAAAGATAAGTGATGCCATAGAAGTTTTTAAAGAGACGAAAGGTGAACTGACGGTAGCAGTATACCTTAAAGGGAGGAATGAAATTGAAAAAAGAACTTGAGAAGATACTGAGAGATATCTGCTTCATAGTGAAAATTGAAGGCAGACTCGTTCTGAAAAAATATCCTATCACAGCTGCTCAATTCGATCTGCTGCAAAGACTTTATTTCAAAGGGCCGATGAAAATGACAGAACTGAGCACAACTCTTGGTATCGCAAAGAGCACATTGAGTGGAATCGTCCAAAGGCTTGAAAACATAGGTTATGTATCCAGAATACGCGGTAAAGACAAGCGAGTCTTCATGATCTCCGTCACAGAGGTAGGTAAGAGCGTTGTGAAAAGTGTGATAGAAAAGAGGGTTGAATTCATAGGAAAGGTAATCAATGCAATGGGAGAAGAAACTTCAATGGAACTTCTCAAAATTCTTCAAAGATTCAAAGAGGAGATTGAAAAGTGCAGAAATTCATGATTTTGATCCTTTTAGCTTCAACTTGTTTTGGGGTGAATGTCATTACGAATCCGCCTAATGTCGAGGTGCGCTATCAGCAAACGGTCCTCGCAATGACAGATAGATCAGGTTTTGCTTCTTTCGATCTAACCCTACCAGCTACTGTGGTCTTTTCAAAACCAGGCTATCTATCAAAAGAAGTTTTTATAAACGATGCGAACATCACTTATCATGTAAATCTAACGGCGGCCTCAACTTTGAAAATCGATTCACAACCAACGGATGCCCATGTTTTTATAAACAATATCTTCTACGGGAAGACTCCAGTCGAGGTAGAACTACCACCTGGTGAAAAGAGCATCTTTATCCGAAAAAATGGCTATTGTGAGATATCAGACAGGGTAACGATCATGCCTTTTGAAAAAAAACAAATAAACTATCAACTTACCACGACGCCCACAGTCTCAATAACCTCTAAACCGATTTCAACGGTTTGGATCGATGGGAAAGAGATTGGCAAGACTCCCCTAGAGTTAAGTCTTGTACCTGGAAACTATACCTTAACTTTGAAAGCAAGTGATTTTTTTACCTTGACTGAACAAATTTCAGTGAGCAATCTCCAAAGACAGACATTTGATTTTTCATTGGTACCCTGTGCTAGCCTGAAGGTCCATGTGATACCAGATCATGCTATCGTGGAATTTGAAAATCAAAGAAAGCTTCAACCCGCCATATTTTTCGATATTCCTCTGCAAGAAATTACTCTAAAGATAAGCGCACAGGGGTACCAAGCAAAAGAAATTACGGTTACTCCAGAACAGGGTGTGAACGAACTGACAGTCTATCTTGAACCAGATATTAAGACTCTAAACGTTGAAGTCGCCGATGACGCCATAGTTTATTTAGATGGTAAGGCTGTTTCAAGGGGATCTTTGAGAATAAAAGTTTCTGGAGATCTTCACTGGATTGAGGCAAAGCTCGGCGAGAAATCATGGGCGGGCTTGGTCGATCTTGCAAAAACAGACTCTTTAACAATCAATTTTGATCGCGCAACTTTGATAATGCCAAGACTCAAGGACATCAGGTATGTAGTGGAAGGTGTGACTTTTTACCCGCCGGCGGTGATCTACTTACCAGCAGGTTTTCATACGATTGAGATACTATCTTCTACCAAAACGAGAAGAACACTTGAATTCAAAACTGGTTCAATAAACTTGATAAAACCAGATCAAGAGTACGGTTACCTATGTGTTTTCAGCGATGCAGTTACAAAATGTTACGTAAATCAAGAATTTGTTGGTCTGACTCCTGTGTTATTCTATTCATTGAAACCAGATGTATATCTTGTGCGAGTGGGTGGCAATGAGTTTCAAGTGAAAGTCGAAGCCGGGCAAGTTGTTTATGTTCATTAGTCGGAGGTGGCGAGAATGCGAAAAGCCCTCTTTTGTATCCTTTTGGGTCTTACGGTCCTATTTTTCTGTGCGGAGGTGAAGATAAAAGACGTTTCACCAGTTCTTGATATCTATGAACCGGTCTCTTTTATGATCCGGAACAAAATCATGGAACTGGACGAAAATGGAAATTTTAGAGGAGGTCTTTTGACCACAAGATTCGATATAGCACAATATCTGTACAATATCTTGAAAAACTTTCAACTCGAAGATCTTCCAAAGAAATTGAGTACTCTTGAAAGGAATCAACAAGAACTTTCGGCAAGGGTTCTAGGGGTTGAGGCAGCTTATAAGACACACGAACAAAGGATGAAAGATTTCGAAAATGCTCTATCACAGGTTCAAAGCCAATCGGACCAACTGGCTCAGCAAATCTACGTTCAACTGCGCAAAGAACTTGATGAAGTTCTTAAAAATCAGCAGTTGCAACTCTCAAGATATGAACCACTTTTTTCAAGAATCAGCGCACTTGAAGAGTTGACCTCGGCTCTTCAGAAACAACTTGCCAGTTCTGACAAGAACATAGAGACCCTGGGTAACAAGATTTCTATGATAGAGACAAATCAATCAAATTTGTCGAAAGATCTTTCTTCTGTAAAAAGCAGTATCGATGCAATCTCTTCCAAAACATCTGAAAACACACAGAGTATCCAAAAACTTAGAGATGAAATGAATACACAGTTGTATGCGCAAGGAAAATTATTTGATCAAAAACTGATCGATATGTCTGCAAGATTAGATGCTTTAAGCAAGGGTCTCCAGAACGAGCTGTCTGTACAGAAGAAAATCTTATCAGACTATGAACAGAATTTGATGGCTGTCAAAAACCAAGTTGAAGAACTCCAGCGAAATATGAAGATCCTTGAAACACTTGCGAGCAAAGATCAGTTGGTTGCCATGCAAAACTCCATTACCGATCTCTCACAAAAACTCGAAAGTACTGAATCAAATGTTGCAAAGTTGGAGCAAAAGATTGAAGGTATGCAAACAGATACACTCCAAAAGAGAATAGCTGAACTCGAAGCTAGGCAGAAGAACCTTGAAAGCAACCTCTTAACAGCCTATCTCATAGGTGGAGCAGGTGTAGTCGTTGGCGTACTAGCCCTTATCTTTGCCATGGGTCAATTCTGAGGTGAGATGACGTGAAAAAGTTCGTAACCTTTACTCTTTGTCTTCTTGCCATATTCTATTTTGCCAAAACCGTTCACATAGTTGCCAACTATGTCAAACCAGAGAAAGAACAAGCCTTTTATGAAGGAAATGTGAGAGTCGAAATCGAGGAAGATAAATTAAAAGTCCTTTGCCAATCCATGAAAGTGACGAAATATCAAAATGAATGGAGATTGGTTGACGCCAATAGATCAGAGGTGTTTTTCGAGGACGGAGTTGCTACGTCGACCACTCTCAAATACGACATAAAGCTCAAAACCGGTACAATGGCAGGCAGTGTGAAAGCACAGGTAATTGACAAAGAAAGTACTGACACCATATTGATAAGCTGTGATTCCATGGATATCGATCTTGACAAAGATGTTTTCAAAGGCAGCGCACAAGAAACAGTCAAGATATTCAAAGGCAAGATCGAAGCAACAGCAAAGAAATTTTTCTATGACAGAAAGAACGGAAAGATAGAACTCGAAGGAAATGTTATTCTTTTAGATCATGACAAAAACATAAAAATGTGGGCCGATCGTGTAGAAATTTCAACAGTTGATGATA
>JBKBIU010000091.1:0-5851 GCA_046294065.1 Pseudothermotoga sp. | reverse complement strand
TTGTCTTCAAACTTGGTATCGTAAAAGAAGAAGATTTCGCAGGTTTTGGAAAGATTATAGAACAGATCATGGAAAAGATTCAACCAGAACCTTTCCAAGTCACTGTCTTTGAGAGTCTGGATGAAGCGCAAAAGAACTTGCAAATGAAAAAGGTTGATCTGATTGTGAGGATACCCAAAGGATTGAACATGGCGATGGCAAGAGTCCTACTCTTTTTTGGTAGTCCAGCAAAGATTGAGATCTATGAACTTGCAAACGTTTTTGAATCACAAATTGCTAGCAGAATATTCCAATCGATCTTCCAACAGGTTGATCTTGAGATGGCTAAGCAGGCAATTTCTCGAACTGGTGGAGAGTACAAGGTGGTGGAATTTGCCGCAAAACCTGTTGAAAAGCAAGAAGGTTCTCATAAGTTTCATTATCCCACATATGTTTTTCCGGCCATCTTACTTATGGCCGTTATGTCCCTGGCGATCTTCAATTTTCCACTTTGGTTGATAAATAATAGAGAGGAGGCAGTGAATAAGAAATTATACACGACACCAACCAGTTCTTTTGAGTATCTTTTATCGTTAGGACTGGGCCTTTCAATAAGCATGATAATTTCTTGTGTGGTCATTTACATTACAGGTTTGACATTCTACAAAGTGAGTACTTTTTGCTTGTCCGTTGATTTTATTTTGAAGCTCTTGTACTCCATAGCCGTTTGTTTTAGCATGGGAATAGTAGTTGTTTCTTTTTGTAGGAAATTTTCTACTGCCTTGGTTGTTTCACAGATCGCTTATCAATTACTCATGTTCTTAGGTGGGTTTTATTTTCCTGTTTTGAACTTTAATATGCCTGAGCCTGTCAAGTTTGTGGCACGAGTGATGCCGACAACGTATTTAGCTGAAAATCTAAGACATTCTCTTGGGTTAAAGTTTTACAGCTTTTCTCAAATGGAGTTATGGCTAATTCCTGGACTTTGGGTCATAGCTTCAGTTGCTGTTTTCTCCGTCAATTTCAAGAAGGTGATGGGATATGAATAAAAGGTTCTTTGCTTTCACAAAATCGTACTTGATAGAGTCGCTGAGAAATCTGGTTGGTCTCTTCTTTACTGTCTTTTTTCCTGCAGTGTTTCTTCTAATCTTCGGATTTGTTTTCAGTGGTGAAACATCTTACAGAAGAACAATCGGAATATATACAGATGATGTAAAGATCGTCAAAGCACTGGAAGAAATGGGAAACTGGGAGATAAAGAGCTACCAAGATGAAAAGAGTCTTTTGAGCGATTTAGAAGAGTCCAAAATACCTATGGGATTGACGGCTTTCGACAGGAAAGTCAGTTTGTATTATCAGAACAATCCCTCGCTCACCGGTGATGTAAAGATTTTGGAACTTTCTGTGAAAAGTATCATTGAAAAAACTATCAACTCGACTCGACAGTATATAGAGATCGACACTAAAAAGATTCAACAAACCGGTAAAGAGATCACAGATTTTGAATACATGATGATGGGCGTGATTGCCTTATCTTTGTTTTCAAACGGGATGTTTTCGATAGTAACGGTCTTTGGAAATTACAAAAAGAAAGGTGTTCTAAGAAGGCTGACCTTAACAGGCGTGGAACCCGTCAGTGTTGTTTCAAGTGTTTCCCTTGTGAGAATTGCCCTCAGTTTCCTGTCTCTCTTAGTTGTTCTTTCGCTTTCTAGAGTGATCTTCAAAGCCAACATACAGTTTAACTGGTCCTTGTTGATACCGACCGTTGTGTTTGTTACAACGGGAATGATGGCAATAGGTGTATTGCTTGTATCTCTATTTGAAAACCCAAACACAGCATCGAACGCTGCTTCATTACTGAACACAATTATGGTCTTCTTCTCAGGGGTGTACTTTCCCATCAGTTTTATGCCCAGTTATATAAGATGGATTGCCTATATACTACCTGTTAAGTACGCCGCAGATCTTGTTCGATACAGTGCAAATGCTCAAGCTATGAACATCACGTATTTCCTGACGGTCAACCTGATCTTTCTTGTGAGCGGTATTGTTGCACTGTGGTTTTCTGCTAAAATCTTCATGAGAGCCGAGTGAGGAGGTAGGTAGGTTGAACTGCACTAATAAGGAAAGGAATCTAAAGAACTGTAATTGTTCTTACCCTGGATGTCCACGAAAGGGAATTTGCTGTGAATGTTTGGCTTATCACAGATCGCACGGCGAATTACCAGCATGCTATTTCTCTAAGGAAGATGAGAAGACTTGGGATAGATCAATTGAAAACTTTTTATCCAAATATAAGTAGGTGAAGCGATCATAGCTTTGAAGAAACAGTTGTTGCTTCATCCAATCATCTTGATAGTTGCCTTTAGCTTATCAATGTTGTTCTTTGCGAATCTCAATCGTCAGAAAGCCTCACAAGTAGAGAAATTCGCTCTACGACTTTTTGGCATGCACTTACAATATACTGCAAAAGGGCTTAGTGAAGGATATTTTCACTGGGACGATATGTTCAGTGCGATTTTGAGAAATGATAAGGAATTTCTGAATCAACAGATTGAAAAAATGAAGGAGCTTTACCCATCCTTAGTCAAAGTTGATCTGATAGATGGAAATATAGAAAAGGAATTCGAGATTGGTTACGAGCAAGGCTTTGTCAAAATATTGTTCGGGATTTATGATGACGAAGGGCAACTGAAGATAAGAGACAGGTTGATCTGTGTTCTCTTGGACAGTTATAGCATCCTTGCCGAAGTTGGACTAAAAGATGTAGTTAACATATCTAAGAACGGGACTTTCAAATTTGTCTATTCAGGCAAAGTTCTCACCTTTTACAACTTTATTATTTCTACTATCATAGGACTCATCGTCGTCATGCTTTTTGAAAATTTGAGAAGAATTGTGATAAGACAACACTATGAACATGATGGGCTTGAAGCGATCATGGAGATTCTTTCCAAAAAGGATAGCTACACTGCCGCTCATTCAAAGATGGTTGCTTCTATGGCACTTGAATTGGGAAGAGCCTTGAAGCTCCCGAAAAAAGACTTGAAGCTTTTGCACACGGCGGGTACACTTCACGATATAGGAAAGATTGCTGTGCCTGAAAGTGTTCTCAACAAAAATGAGAAGCTTTCGGCACAGGAGTACGAAATTGTCAAAAACCATCCTGAAATAGGTGCACAAATCGTTGAAAGATTCTTACCACTGAGAGAAACAGCAAAAATTATTCGATATCATCATGAACGCCTTGATGGTTCTGGGTATCCCGATGGATTGAAAGGTGAACAAATTCCATTACTCAGTCAAGTTCTTGCTGTAGCCGATGTGTATTGCGCCCTGACCGACGACAGACCTTACAGAAAGGCTTACACAAAGTTAGAAGCCTTACAGATAATGAAGACAATGCCTCTCAACCAAGATTTAGTTAGCCTGCTGGAAAGACAACTGCTAATGGTGGGATATCAAGCTGTCACAAAATGTGCGCCTTCAAAAGAATAAGCCCGTACCAGCAAGATAGGTCATACTTAGGTTATCAAGGATTTGGAACAGTGACTCTTGTGATAATTCTGCTCCTTTTTCTACGTGAAGACATCTCAAAATCCTCTTGACTTTTCTTGAATTTTCTGTCAAAATACAAAAGTGTTGGGGACGTGGTGCAGCCTGGTTAGCATGCCGGTCTGTCACACCGGTGGCCGCGGGTTCAAGTCCCGTCGTCCCCGCCAGAGGGAGGCTGATGCCTCCCTTTTGTGTTATAATACTCACGAGGTGAACTGGTGAGGCTTTTGCTTGGAAGGCAGATAGTTTTGAAGGAGTTCTATCACACGGATTTGGCCATTTCATGGATTGAGGAACCTGTTGCTGGAGCATATACTTATCTAATTGGTAATGACAAGGGTTACATGTACGTTGTTGCAAATTCCGACGAAATTCATTACGGTAGTGATTTTGATCATTTAAACACTCCTTTTGGAAAAGTATCAATTATTTGTTCTAGTAAGCCAATCGGTTGGGAACTGATACACAGTTCCAAGAAATCTGATGCGCTGTTAGTAGTTGTTTTTCAGCGAGCTGCAAATATCTCTGAGTTACTTTTGACGAAAGCAATTTGTTGGGGAGCAAGCAAAGAATTCAATATACCAGTTGCTCTACTGGTGAATCATCTGGACCATTTGCAATATGAGCTTTGTGTACCAAGGCAAGGTAAGGAACAATCAGGGATGGTCTATGATTCCAGTGCAAGCTGCATAATCGATATGGATGTTTCAAAGACAGAAACTGGTGTCTTTTTCACCGTGAGAAGTTTTGCTGAAGGTTGATATGATGGGTCTGACTCGATTTCTTCTTTCTTCTTCACTTTCAAGGTCTCAGCTTCAACGTTGGCTCAAAGCTTTGGTACAACCCTTCCCTCAAAAAAGTATTAAAGGTGTGGTTAGGGCTGCAGTCATTCAAATGGATTATACTCCAGTCTCTGGAATTGGTGGATTTGTGACGTTGATCAATCACTTTCTTGTGAAAATGAAGGATTTTTCACCCCAGGTAATAGTTTTCCCCCACTTGATGGACGCTGTCTTTTCTGGCACTTTTCCTTTCTTTTTATTTCCATCTGGCAAACTGTATACCAAAACGCTCAGGCAATCTTCTGCAATAACGAGCAGAGTCTGTGAAAGAATAATGGCTGAACTTTCAAAGATTTGGAACTGTTCTGTAATCTTTGGTACAACGCAAGGGTTGATGGCATATCGTGAGGGTGTGAAACAAAACCTGATTTTTGAAACTCAAGAATACAAAATGGCAGTTGTACCAAAAAGATTGCTTACAAGCAGCATAAAATTGAAAAAACTAATAGATGATAATGTGAGAATAATTTCAACCCCTGGGCTTGGTTTAGTTGACTATAAGGAGTGGGATGATCGATTCTACATGTGGGCTCATTCGCAGATGATAGGATTTTATGGACTATGGTCAGCAATGTCTGGAAGGTTCTTCGGAAAGAATCTGAAAGCTAAGGCTTGCGTTGTTGCTCCAATTCCCATCACTAACGCCCTTGACGGTTACATAGTTAAGAACAGTTCTACTAGTGGTGACACCGTCCTTCTGGCTGAATTGGATATGTACAAGCTTGAACTATTCATTCAATCAAGAAAGATTCCCGTTATTTACAATTCGAAAGATCACTGATTCAAAAGAAATTCATCCCAACGTGTGTTCTGGGCAAATTCTGTTGAAGTGTATTCCAGATTGTTGATCTTCTCTCTATCTTGGCAAACAAAGATGCTTGTGGCGAGGCTTTGTGGTTTAGGGTTTGAAAGATGTTTGTACACAACCACCTTATTGAACTTTTCTAAAGTTTCAGTTGCCCCAAGAGTCTCAAGAACTTCACCTAAATCGTATAGACAGTAGGTTGGGCTGTAATTTGTCCAACGACTGCTTTGTAACACAGGGTTCGTCATCAAAAATTCTTCGAAAGAATCTATAGCATCGTCGATAGCATCTGTTTTGTAAACGGCGAGAGATGTTTTGGCGTTGTTTTTATAGAATTCCTGGTAATAATCGACTAGTCTTTTACAAAATTCGAAAGGATCTTTGCCACTCATCGAGCTTAAAAAACTATAATCCCAACCGGTACCCTGGATTTCATATGCCGAAGCCACAATATAATCTGCAATCTTTCTTAAAGCATAGATCACTTCTACAGAACCCATCAAACAAGCATCCATTCCCAGTACATCCCATTTCCCTGTTACATTCTGTGCAATCTCAGAAATTTTGAGAAAATCCTTGCTCTGATCATCATAAGCAATTCCTTTGACTCTGTAACTTTGTGGAGTAACATCTATCCATGACAAACCATGATTCCAAATGATGAGAGCTT
>JBKBIU010000090.1:0-5868 GCA_046294065.1 Pseudothermotoga sp. | reverse complement strand
AGGTACTTTAACAGATATTGCTCGATATTCTGCTTTTATCTCCAAAAAGGGCTTTTCTTGCTTTCCAACGGCTCCTTCTGTAGATGCTTACACATCATCTGTCGCTCCATTGCTTGTCGAGGGAGTGAAAAAAACCTTAGATGCCAAGGTCCCAGAAAAGATATTGATCGATCCTGAGGTTCTTGTGAATTCACCTACAGATCTTCTCAGGGCTGGTTTGGGTGACATCGCCGCAAAGGTTACTGCAAGACTTGACTGGGTACTATCAAATTTTCTCACAGGTGAGGATATTTGCAATTTTGTATGGGATGACATAAAAGACCTTTTGAAAGAAGTCATGAAAGATACAAAGAAAGTTCTTCAAAGAGATCAATCAGCTGTTATGAAATTGATGAAAACTCAACTGATTTCTGGCTTGAATATAACCATCATGGGAAACTCAAGGCCAGCCTCAGGGGCTGAACATTTGATCTCTCACGTTTTCGAGATGTATCAAGAGTGTAGAGGAAAAGTACCACTATTTCACGGGCTTCAGGTCGCTGTAGGAACTTACGTAACTTTGAAAGCATATGAATCACTCATGCAAGATATTCAGTTTGCTAAAGATAAGATTCCACTTGAAGACAAAAAGAAGTTATTAGTTGATTTCTTTGGAATGCAGATCGCCGATGAATTTCAAAAGATATATCTGCACAAAAAAAGAGTTGAAAAGATCAACATTGAAGACGTCAAGAAATCTTTAGAGCCTTTGTATCTGAAGTATCATTCAGTCTTACAGGCTTCTTTACTTGATATAGGAGTCAAGGAACTTCTCTCAAAGTATGATAAGAATTTTATAAAAAATGCGATCACTGTCTCAACCATGATAAGAGATCGCTACACAGTTCTTGATCTATTCGATCAACATGAAATTCTAAATGGCTTCTGTAATTGGTTTATAGAACAATTGTAGTGGAGGTGAAAGAATGAAGACATTAAGAGTCGCACTCGCACAGATCAACTCTGTCGTCGGTGATATGGAAGGCAATTTAAAGAAAATCATCGACAAAATTGAATTATCAAAGCAAATGGGAGTTGACATAGTTGCTTTTCCTGAACTTGCATTAACTGGTTACCCACCCGAAGATTTACTTTTTAAACCTCATTTTGTTGCGAAAAACAAAGAAGCTGTGAATGATCTGGCAAAGTACGTTACCAAATCGCTTGTGGCAATCGTTGGATTTGTCGACAAAGACAATGATATCTACAACGCAGCTGCAGTACTCCATGATGGAAAGCTCAAGGCCGTTTATCACAAGAATTACCTACCAAACTACAGCGTTTTTGATGAATTCCGATATTTTCGACAAGGAGATAAAGCCTTGGTGATTGCTCTGAACGACATTCGTGTTGGCATCACAATCTGTGAGGACATTTGGTATCCTGGTGGGCCTGCCCGTCTCGAGACTCTTATGGGTGATGCACAGATCCTCATAAATATATCGTCCTCACCATACCATTCTGGCAAGTCTGCCTGGAGAGAGCGGATGCTTTCTGTTCGTGCCAATGATAACCTCGCCGTTGTTGCATACGTAAATCTTGTTGGGGGACAGGATGAATTGGTCTTCGACGGTGCGAGTCTAATCGTGAACGAACAAGGTGAAGTGATCGCCAGGGCAAAGCAATTTGAAGAAGATCTTTTGATAGCAGATCTTGATTTGAACAATATCGAAAGATCGAGACTGCGTGATCCGCGCCGAAGACAGGACAAGAAAGCATTTGACAAAGATGCCTTTGAGAAAGTACAGATTGTTAGCCTCGACCTTGACTGGACAAATCCGAAACCTTTCATTGAAAAACGGATAGAAGAACATCTTGAACCTGTGGCTGAAGTTTATCAAGCCTTGGTCGTCGGAACACGGGATTATCTAAGGAAAAATAAAATGACCGATGCCGTAATTGGTCTCAGCGGTGGCATGGACAGTTCCTTGGTCTGCTGTATAGCTGTAGATGCACTTGGGCCCGAACACGTAACGGGTGTCTTGATGCCCGGACCTTACTCTTCAGATCACAGTTTTGAAGATGCCCGTACGCTAGCAGAAAACCTTGGTATAAGGTATTTAGTCATTCCCATCAACGACGTTTTTCAAAGTTTTCTCAGTTGTCTAAAGCCCGTATTCAAAGACCTTCCATCGGATGTAACTGAGGAAAACTTACAAGCACGCATCCGTGGAATGATATTGATGGCTCTTTCAAACAAATTTGGCTGGATTGTACTCACAACGGGAAACAAGAGTGAAAGCAGTACTGGTTACTGTACTCTCTATGGTGACACGGCAGGTGGCTTTGCCGTTATAAAAGATATCTACAAGACCTTCGTTTACCAGTTGGCTGAATACGTCAATAGGAAGGCTAAGAAAGAAATCATACCGCGTAGAGTTTTTCTCAAAGCACCGAGTGCTGAACTCAAGCCAAACCAAACCGATCAAGATAAATTACCACCTTATCCAGTTCTTGATGATATACTGAAGGCTTATGTCGAAGAAGATCGCAGCATAGCAGAGATCACTGCGATGGGATATGATGAATCGACTGTTCGTAAAGTCGCTTGGATGGTTGATAGCAACGAATACAAAAGGCGTCAACTCCCACCAGGTCCAAAGATAAGTCATCGCGCTTTTGGTAAAGACAGGCGCCTACCCATAACAAATCATTTTAAAGAATGGCAAGATAAATGAAATTGGGCGACAGAGGTCGCCCAACCCTTCAAGCCGTCTTGGATGTGAAGTTAAAATTGTTGACTTTCATGAAAGGTGCCACGGCTGGGAAGTAATCTCCACTGGTTGATTCAATTTCTTTTGAGATTGCCTCGATGTTCTGTGTGAATTCGAAGAACTTTACATTGAACCTCATGTTTTTGATAGCCCTTGTGAGTTGGCCGTTCTCAATCAAGAACGTGCCATCCCGTGTCATGCCAGTAAACATTGCCTCATAGGGATCGACTACATTCATGTAGTGAAATCTGTTGACATAAATACCACGCTTAGTCTGAGAAATAATCTGTTCAACAGGCGTCTCTCCACCTTCTACAACAAGATTAGCCGCTAAGGCAAAATCGAGATCTTCAAGTGATACTGTATGGCCCGTGGGTTTTTTATTAAATCTTAAGGACGCACCGTGTGAATAGAAAATGTTTTTGAACACGCCTTTCTCTATTATCGGCGTTCTCTCACGTTTCTTTCCGCAAAGATCATAGATCAGTGGCACTTGCATCTGGTGGCTTGGATCATCGTAGACGTTGAGATAATCAGGCCCTATCTTCTGACCCAAGAATCTCACAGATGGACTCATTTTCAATTCATGCATATACCCATTGGTACAAACATAGGAGAAATAAAAGAACAGATCACTAACCGCCTCAGGGCCAAGGATCACTGTGTACAAGCCTGGATCGACTTCGACTAAATCCTTTGATTTCTTTGCGAATTCAATAGCCCTTTGAATTTTCTTGTCAACATCCAGATCCTTATAACCCTTTGCCGTGGAAGAAACATAACCACTACCAGAATCACTCAGTGCAACAAAATTGAATCCTGCACTTGAATATGTCTGATAGATGAACATCCCGTTGGAAGCTATAACTGCGTTTTCGAATATGTTATCGCTTATATATCCAAAGGCTTGCACATCTTTACCAGATGCCTTGATAATTCTGTCAAAGATCTGAGCCCTATCTTCAGCTGAAGCATTTCTGACAGAGTCGCAAAGGTTCTCGACGGGGTACCCAACAGAAATCTCGGGGAGTTTGAATTCATAATCCAAAGGAGTCGAATTCTCAAGCATTTGTTCAAGTTTCTTCCTCGTCTCCTTCAAACCATTTATGGAGAGATCGTTGGTTGTTGCGATTGCTATTCTATTGTCTTTTGTGGCAAGGACGCTGATAGAGCTCTTCTTTTCAAATACATTCTGATGAATCTCGCTGTTTGCAAACCTGGTCAAAGCTCCTTCGGAATTTGAAACTACACACAAGAATTTCATGCCTGTAAAGTGTTCATTCATCAATCTGAATAGATTTCTATAGAAATTCTCACCTTTCATTTTCTAACACCTACCTTTACCCCTCTGAATCTTGCCGGAGCCGTACCGTGTCCTACGTACATTACTTGCATTGGCTGACCTTTACCACAGTTCGGGACACCCCACACGTGCCAGAAACTCTCATTTGCAACACCATCACATTTGTTCCAAAATTTCGGTGTTATATCAAAGTACACGGGGTTTCTGAAGATCTTTCCCGTTAACCTGCCACCTTTTATCTCATAGGCGATCTCGGTGGCAAACTGGAAATTAAGCCTTAAATCGTCTATCGACCAACTTTTGTTCGTATCAAGTAAGAAACCATACTCTATACCGGCTATGAGCTGATCCAAAGTGAATTCACCAGGTAAAAGATTTATATTTGTCATCCTTATTATTGGAAGATGGGACCAGCTATCTGCCCTAGCAGCACCATTTGATCTTAAACCAAGCTCTGCTGCCGTTTGCCTGTTCATTAGATAACCAACAAAGGAACCATTTTTCACAATGTAAGATCTTTGCGCTTGAACTCCCTCATCGTCATATCCAAAACTTCCAAGTCCACCAGGTATCGTTGCATCGGCTGTGATTGTCACATGCTCGCTACCATACTTGAGAGTGTTGAGCTTATCCAAAGTCAAAAAGCTACCACCGGCAAAGCTCAGTTCTGAGCCCATGACCCTGTCTAATTCGATTGGATGCCCACAAGATTCATGAACTTGCAGTGCAAGCTGATTTCCACTGATTATTATGTCGTACTCTCCTGGTTCAATTTCTGGCGCGTTGACAAGCTCTACAACTTCTTTCCCTATTTTTGGTGCATGTTCTATTAAATTCATTTGCTCTACAAATTCCCATCCTTTTGTCGAGTGATCACCACCAAAACTGGAAGGATAAGATCTTGTCTGAAAGCCACCTTTACCAACGGCTTGGGCTGTGATTCCTCCACCAGAAACAACTATTTCCTGTTCGATCACCGAACCTTCGGTGCTTGCAAAGATTTTATTAATCTTCCTGAAAAGCATCGAACCAGTTGAACGAGCTACTCCCTCAATTTCCTTAGCTTTCAATGTGGCCATCCTTAGAATCTCAATCTTTTCCTTTTCTGAAACTTCGAAGGGATCTTTTTGATATGGTGATCTGAATTTGTCTTGATGAACAGGTTCTAAAGCCAACTTTAATGGCTTCTTAGCTCTTTTGTTTGAAGCTTGTGCAATCTCAAGAGCTCGATCTGCAATCTTTTCAAGCGCAGATTCTCCGCGCTCATCGGTCGCGGCAAACCCCCAACCATTTTCAAACAGAACCCTTATGCCAGTCCCCGAGTTGAAGTTATTACTCAGTGTTTTGAGAGAGCCATCTTCAACAAAGATTTCTTGCTGAAGATGCTCTTCATACCTTACATCTGCGTACCTTGCACCCTTCGAATTCAGATAATGCAAAATCTTTTGTAATCTTTCTTGCACAATCCGACCTCCTTTCAGCAATCAGAAAGCAGGGAATCAATCCCTGCTTTCATCATCTGTTTCCATTATATCGTTTATTGCTTTTTCTATGTTTTCCGCACTGACCTTTTGACCTGTGCTGAGAACAATGAGAGCAGCTTTTATTACTAAGATGCGTGGGTATCGTTTGAGCAGTTTCCTAACCGGGTCGAGTTTCATGACATCGACTTCCAAGGTGATCACCATCCTAAAAGTCCTTGACACTATCAAGGACAGGATGTATAATCTTTCTTGCTGCGGGCTCGTAGCTCAACTGGTAGAGCGCCCGGCTCATAACCGGGCGGTCGGGGGTTCGAGTCCACCCGCGCCC
>JBKBIU010000089.1:0-5919 GCA_046294065.1 Pseudothermotoga sp. | reverse complement strand
AGTGCATCTTCGAGCGCCTCAACGGTCATGAGATCCATGTGATTGGTTGGTTCATCTAATAGTAACAAATTCGGTCTTGTGAGCAGTACCTTCGCCAGAGCCAAGATCTGTCTTTCTCCGCCGCTTAGATCGGTGATGGGCTTGAAAACGTCCTCACCCTTGAAACCAAATCTACCAAGATAGGACCTTATCACATAGTCTGGTTGATCAAGTAATTCCTCAAATATTTCATCGAAAACTGTATTCTGTGGGTCGAGTTGCTCAACAAATTGGTCTAAATAAACCATTTTCACGTTGTGTCCAATCTTGACCGTCCCTTGGTGCTCAACTTGCCCAGCTATGATCTTCAGCAATGTAGTTTTCCCAGAACCATTTGGGCCAATCAAAGCCACTTTGTCTTTTGAATAGACGGTAAAGGTAACATCTCTTATCAAAGAATTCCAGCCAACATCTTTACATTCAAGCACAACGTGGCCTGTGCTCTGTGGTCTTGGAATGTTGATTTTCTTTTCTTGGTCTTTCAGATATTGATTAGGCATATTTTCAAGTTCTTGTAGCATTCTATCTAACACCTTTTGCCTGCTCTTAGCTTGTCTAACTGCTTTATCTCTGCCCCATTTTTTGTACTGGTCTATTATTCTTTTCAACCTCTCTATCTGTTTGTGCATATTCGAAAGCTGCCTCTTTTGTGTTTCAAGAATCAACTCTCTCTGTTGATGGTAGTTGTCAAAATCCATATCAAAAACCCAAACACGTTCATTGTTTATCTCCCAAAACTTATCGCAAACATTTCGAAGAAAATTCCTATCGTGTGTTATCACTATATAGCCACCCTTAAAAGTCTTCAAAAGGTTTTTTAAAAGTTCAATGCCTTCGATATCTAAGAAATTGGTTGGTTCATCCAACAACAGAAAATCTGGCTGTTCAATGAAAAGACGCCCAAGCTGTATTTTTGTCTTCTCACCACCGCTAAAAGTAGAGATCTGTCTATGCCAATCCTTTTCAGTAAAACCAAATCCTTTCAATATACTGCGTACATTTTTTTGTTTTTCAGGAGTATCTGCCACCTGTGAGTAATACTCAAAAGGTGTTTTTACGTCAAAGGATCTATATTGATCAAGGTAGACAATCTTTCCATTTTTAGATATCTGCCCATCGTAGTCTTCAAACAGACCAGCGATAGCTTTCAAAAGCGTGGTTTTACCGCTACCATTCTTGCCAATAAGTCCTATTCGATCATTATCAAACACAGTCACATTGAAGTCACAAAATAGGGTTCTTTCGGCGAATGATATACAAAGATCCTTTATTGTAATCATCTACAGCTCTCCCCGAGAAAATAGAATCCTTTTCGCAGTTGAATTATAACATCACAAAGAATTAGAACTATGAAATGTCCTGGTCCAAAAGCGCTTACAGACTTTATGGTTTCATAGTCAAATCTTGGTGAGCTTTAATAGGGTGAAAGAACCTTGAAAATCTTTCGGTAAACTCTTGAAAGGAACCAGGATAAAAGGAATTTCCACACACACATAGAAATTTTAAAATAGAACGACGACATTAAGGGGTGTTTGGAGTGAATATAATCGAGGAAATTTCACATTTGGTTAACTCAAGTCAGTTCGCAAAAGCAAAAGAGTTAGCGCAAAACATAGAAGATAAAGTAGATAGAAATAACGTTTTGGGAACGATCTTATTCTACGAGGGTAAGATCGATGAAGCCTTGGAAACATTCAAAGAAGCATTGATCATGAACCCAGAACATCCTGACCTACTTTTCAACTATTCAAAGGTGCTTTTTGAGAAAAGTGAATACTTTGAATCCTGGCGATATCTGACAAGAATTCCTCAAAAAAATTGGGAGGTTTACGACAGTTTAGGAAATACACAGTTGAAACTAAACAATCCAGCGATGGCACTCTATTATTACGAAAAGGCATACAAGCTCTCCGGAATCAGAGAACTTAAAGAGAAGTATGATTCCATCAAAAAGCAGTATTCCAAGAATGAAAAGCTTGCAATCTTTTGTTTGCCAGGATTAGACAGTTTCATAAAGAATATTGCACGGGCCCTTTCACAGATCTACCAAGTAAAACTCGTCGTTACAACAGATGGGAACGAAATTATTCAAGCTTACAACTGGGCAGATATAATTTGGTTGGAATGGGCAAACGAAATGGCAGTGGAGATAACTAACAAGTTACCCAAGAACAAGAAACGAATCATTTGCAGACTCCATGGATATGAAGCTCTCAGAAGTGACTTTTTACGATCTATAAACTGGAACGTAGTTGACATGATGATTTTTGTTGCACACAGTGTACAAAGAAAAGCTTATGAAAATATGAAAACCTTAAGGGATAAACCTTTTCAAATGATATACAACGGTATCGATTTGACCCAATACGATTTTAAAATTCGTAGCAAAGGAACAAATCTTGTCTTTGTTGCAAATTTCAACTATACCAAAAATCCCATGCTGGCAATTCAGATCCTAAAAAAACTCTGTGACCTAAACAAGGGTTATAAACTCTTTTGGGCTGGTCAGATGCAAGATGAAAGCATTTTTAACTACGTGAACTACATAACACAAAAGATGGGAATAAAACCAAATTTCCAATTTGATGGATTTCAGAACAATGTGAATCAGTACCTGGAAGATAAAAATATCTTTCTTTCAACGAGCATACGTGAAGGTTATGGCGTGGCTATTTTGGAAGCAATGACAAAGGGTATAAAGCCGGTAATACACAATTTCTATATCGCAGAGGATTTCTATCCTCAAGAGTATATCTTCAACACCGTGGATGAAGCAGTATCGATGGTGATAGATGAAGACTATGATTCTGAAAAGTACCGCCGCTTTGTGGAAGAAAAAAGTTCATTCGAAGAACAAATAAGGAAGATAGTGAAAGCGTTGTAGAAGAATTATCAAACATTCATTCAAAACCACTTAATTTACCCAGAGGGATATATAAAGATTTTCAAGCATATTAAAATCATACGCTAAGAATGATCTTGATAAACCTTATAGGTATCAAACCAACGATTTACCATTCTTCCAACTTTGGAAATTCCCTAAAGTCATCTCGAATTCTACCGATATAAATAATGAACTCCCATGGGCCCGTGGGTAAAGGTAACTGCCAGGATGGCAGTATAAAAAACAAGGAGGTGTGGCTAAATGAGGATTAATCACAACATCAGTGCGTTGAATGCTTGGAGGAGCATGAGTGAGACCCAGTACACGATGGGAAAGACACTGGAAAAACTTTCTTCAGGCTTGAGAATTAACAGAGCAGGAGACGATGCAGCAGGCTTGGCAATCAGTGAAAAGATGCGCGGCCAGATCAAAGGTTTGGATATGGCAGTTAAAAACGCACAAGATGCCATTTCTCTGATCCAGACCGCTGAAGGTGCATTAACAGAGGTCCATTCAATACTTCAAAGAATGAGAGAACTTGCAGTTCAAGCAGCATCAGACACCAACACCAACGTTGATAGGAATCAGATACAGGCAGAATTGGACCAGCTTAGAAATGAGATCGACAGAATTGCAAGAACAACGGAATTCAACACAATGAAACTTTTGGATGGAAAGATCGAAAGCTTTAGACCTCAAGCCGATGTCAAGGTAGTCACCGGCGGAAACTTCAATTTAGCAGCTTCTTTATCTACAACACTACGTTTCAATGGAACAACAATCGCTCTGTCAACAACCGTGGGCGACAACGAATCTGTGAGTTTGAGCTTACCAATAAACAACTATAACGTCGCTTTGGGAGCTGTGAGACCTGACTATACTTATACATCATCTGTTGCCTCGGGAGCTAACAGCGCAGCGATACAAGGTCAAGAAATACGAATAAGGTTTGGTACACAAAATGTTCAAACATTTAACTTGTCAAACCTTAGAGTCACACTGACTAGTAGCACTGGATTACCTAATACGACACGATACGATGTTAGAATATTTTATGGTGCCACAACAATATTTACATTCACAACTCTAAGAACCAACTCGGCGTTTACACTCAGTTTCAATACCTCAGCCAATGCTAATTTCACTGCTTCGGTTGGAATTGTTAGGTTTAACCTCCAAGGTCTTAGGTTTGGTGGAACTGTAAGTATCACCGCTGAGAACACTGTGACATTTACAGTCAACAACAACCGATTCTCAATCAATACCATGCTTGTGAGTCTCACAACGAGTTTACAAGTTGGCTTCAACGACGCCTTTGAAGGTTCCTACGTTGTTGAAGTGGGCCAGTTCAGAGGAACAGGTACGAGTCCTTTGGATGTGAGAATCAACTACTTCAATCAGAGTGGACTTGCATCTGCACCTATCGGTAACTTTGGAAGAGGTGTGGGCGTTTATGGCACGATAACTGGGAGTTTGAGCTTTGCAAACAGTGCATTCCGACTCAACTTAACCCCAGGTCCAAAAGGTATTTTCTTTGGATGGAACACCGGCGTATACAACATAAACAGCTTTGATGGCTCGGCACTCCCACTGGAAGAAGTGATCGACACAGGTGTTGTCAGAGCTGAAGAAAGATGGTTCAATGACACCTCATTGGTCATACAGATAGGTGCCAACGAAGGTCACAACATGCTGGCGGGCCTTGATGACATGAGGGCTGCGGCACTTGGTATAACACCTCAGTCGCTCAGAGTTACAAATCAAAACAGTGCAGAAAGAACTATAATGGTTGTTGATGCAGCTATTCACAAGGTCAGCAGTGCACGTGCACAACTTGGTGCTATACAGAACAGATTGGAACACACAATAAGCAACCTTGGAGTAGCAGCAGAGAACTTGACAGCAGCAGAATCTCGTATCAGAGATGCCGATATGGCAAAGGAAATGATGGCATTCACAAAACAACAGATACTCATTCAGTCAAGCATGGCAATGCTGGCTCAGGCAAACACTCAGCCGCAGACCGTATTACAGTTGATGAGATAACCTCTTTAAACAACAAAGGCGGGCAGGTTGCCCGCCTTTTTCATCGATGAATATTTTATAGCCAAACCACTTTTATTATGGAAATCGTTGTCCGCTTTTCACTATCTTATCTAGAAAAATCTTCACACGCAATAAATCAACAGAGCTTTGAAGATCAAATCAAGCGGGTAAGTACATATAAAAACTGTTTGTCCCGTTGTATTCATATTCTATCTTTGCACGGTGTAAGTCAGCGATTGCTTTAACTACCGCAAGTCCAAGACCAAGTCCATCGGCTTTTGCACTCCTTGATCTATAGAACCTCTCAAAGATCTTTTCTCTCTCTTCATCTGCAATAGGTTCACCATAATTTGAAACGGAAAAGACTACAAAACCGTTATTCTTTGACAAGCTCACCTTAATGGGTTTATCTTCTTGAGAGTATTTACAAGCATTTTCTATGAGATTTATAAAAGCATGTGTAAGAAGTCCTGGCACACACCTTGTTTTTATCTGTGCAGGTACATCGAGGATAAAATCGATCTTGGGAAATCTTTGCATCACTTGTTCAACGCTTTCTAAGAGGATAACCGAGATATCTTCCTCTTGAAAAGTCTCTTCGCGCTGATGTTGTGCTCGTGCTATGAGTAACAAAGACGAGGTAATCTGAACCATCGTGTTTATATTTTTCAACATAGTTGTCAACTCATTTCTCAGTTCTTCATCATGGGTCTCTTTTAGCATGACCTCTATTTGTGCTTTGACACTTGCAAGTGGATTCCTTAACTGATGAGACAAACTCGATGCAAATTCTCTGAGCTCTTCCATCGTATTGTGAAGTCTTTTGAGCGCATCGTTGATCTGAAGTTGCAATCTGTGTGCTTCTTGGCTTGTAGGATCAATTTCCACCTGCCTTGCAAAACCTTTCGAGACATCATCCATTTGTTTTCCTATCTCTTCGATGGGTGTAA
>JBKBIU010000088.1:0-5949 GCA_046294065.1 Pseudothermotoga sp. | reverse complement strand
TCTATACAGGTTGTAGAATAATTAATAGTATTAGGACGATAATGGAGGTGTTTGTAAAATAGAAGTACATAGCCTCGAGAAACTTGATTTCTACAGCGTCATTGATTTGATAAAAAGGTTAGCCTTGAGCAAAGCAGGAAAGGAATTTCTTGCAAGCTTAAAGCCTCTCGACAACCCCTGTTGGGAATTGAAAATGGTCGATGAGATGATCAAAATAGTCAAGAGAGAAGAGCAAGTATTTCCCTCAAACTTTGCCACAATCGATATTCAGGAGATAATCAACAAGGTGAAGCAAGCCCAGATTCTCGATGCCGAAGAGTTACTCAAGATTTCAAGTGCCCTTTTGGTCATCAAAGCGGTGAGAAAGAATATAACAAATATCGAAGAAATTCCTTCCATAAAAGAACTCATTAAGACCTGGGGAACATACGATGATATAATCTCACAAATACAAAAATGCATAGCAGAAGATGGCTCAATAAAAGACAGCGCATCGGAAAGATTGAGGCAGTTGAGAATCGCGTACAGGCAAATCTCAGAGCAAATACGAAAGAGAGTGGAAAGTTTTGTCAATGCAAACAGAATATACCTGCAAGAACCCATTGCAACCTTACGGGACGGTAGGCATGTTTTTCCTGTGAAGGCAACACACAGATCTCACATCAAAGGGATCGTTCATTCAGTTTCTTCTTCTGCCGCAACTTACTTTGTTGAGCCAGAAGAATTTGTTTCTATCAATAACGATTTGAGAGAAGCCAAGGAGAAAGAACAAGAGGAAATCAGTAGAATTTTGCGAAATCTTACTTTCAGTGTGTACGAACAAATAGAAAAAATAGAGCAAGATATACTTATCTTGGCACATCTAGATAGCTTGTACGCAAGGGCAGTCTTTGCATGCCAGTATAATGCACATGTGATATATCCCTCACAGGAATTGGAAATAAAACTTATAGCAGCCAGACATCCCTTGATCGATAGACAAAGGGTGGTGCCAGTTGACATAATCCTTCCAAGTCAGAAGTGTGGATTAGTACTAACAGGTCCTAATACTGGTGGTAAAACAGTTTCATTGAAAACCACTGGGCTCTTTTGTTCCATGATGATGGCCGGTTTTCCTGTGCCATGCGACGAAAACTCTAAACTGCCCGCTTTCTCAAAAATTGTAGTTGACGTTGGAGACGAACAGGATATAAAACAAAACCTCAGTACTTTCTCGTCTCACATAGTGAACGTTATCAAAGCCCTGGAAATGGCAGATTCAAGGACGCTGGTTCTCCTCGATGAACTTGGCTCTGGTACTGATCCAGTAGAAGGTGCTGCTTTGGGTCTTGCCATAATACAAAAACTCAAGGAGTGTGGATGCAAATTCATAATTACAACTCACCTGACACCAATCAAAATTTACGCAGCAAGTGATGAAAGGCTTGTGAGCGCTTCTGTTGAATTCGATCCACAAACTCTTGAGCCCACTTTTCGCATTTTGATGGGTGTACCCGGTGCTTCCCATGCCTTTGAGATTGCAAGAAGACTCGGACTTGACGAAGCTGTTTTGCAACAAGCCCAAAAGTTTATAGGCCAGGAATACATGAACGTTGAAAAAACCATTGAAAAGTACCAGGAGCAAACGGTGATTCTTCGCGAAAAGATACAAGAAGTAGAAACCGAAAAAGTCAAACTCGAGAAGCTTAAAGCAGAATATGAAGCAAAGTATGATGAATTAAAGAAAAGAAAGATAGAGGAGCTAGATGAGGAATTGAAAAAAACATATAATCACATAAAGGAGATGAAAAAGCAAATTGACGAGGCTATCAGCAACGTTAAAAGGAAAAACCAAGACCTTGAAGCTCTTAGAACGGCTTCCAAGCTTTTCGAACAACAATCAAAAATTGTAAAAGACTTTGAATTTTTGAAGGACCAAGCGCAAATGTCATCAGATCAACCGCTGTCTATTGGAGATGCGGTACGACTAAAAAATGGTAGGGCTGTAGGCAGAATCATCGGTATGAAAGGCGATAAATATATTGTTGATTTCAATGGGATCAGAATAGAGGCTCGTATCAATACCTTGGTAAAATCCTCTTTAGAGAACAAAGAACGGCCGACAATAAACTTTCAAAGTACTCATAGCAACTTGATCAAGCCAGAGGTAGATGTGCGTGGCCTAACGGTTGATGAAGCTGAACCAGTAATAGAGGATTTTATTGACAAATTGATTCTATCCGATTTCAAGATTGGCTATGTGATTCATGGAAAGGGAACGGGCAGACTCGCAGTTGGGATATGGGAGATACTCAGACGTGATGGAAGGGTTAAGAAATACCGATTTGGCACACCGGGTGAAGGTGGTACAGGAGTAACAGTTGTGGAGGTGTAGAGTTGATTTTTGCGCTTGATGTTGGAACAAGAAAAGTGGCTGGTTTAATCGGTTACATTAAAAATGATGTCCTCAATGTCGTAGATTTCGAAGCTATCGAACATCCTACACGTAATATGCTCGATGGACAGATTCATGACATAAAAGGCGTAGCAACAGTCATTGAAACTGTCAAGAAAAGGCTTGAAGAGAGAAACGAAGTAGAACTCCATGAGGTTGCTGTTGCAGTGGCTGGAAGATTCCTTAAGACGGTAACTCTTGAAGCAGAAATGGAGTTTTCGGGGGATCTGATTGATGAAATCACAGTAAGAGAGCTTGAAATGAAAGCATTGTCCCAGATTCCACCCACCGATGACAGTGGTTCCGAGCTACATTGTGTTGGGTATTCAGTGATAGAGTATCGTCTTGACGGTCTATGGATAAAAAATTTGATTAGTCATAGAGGAAGGAAACTCTACACTCGTGTAGTTGCGGCGCTTTTGCCAGTACAAGTCGTCGATGCCATGACCACTGCACTACGTAAAGCTGGCTTAAGACCATGCTTTCTGACGCTTGAACCTATGGCGGCTTTAGAAATAGCTGTGCCTGAGGACCTCAGAATACTCAACATCGCACTGGTTGATATTGGAGCTGGAACAAGCGACATCGCCGTTTCAAGAGGTGGAACTATCGTTGGCTACGATATGGTTCCAATGGCTGGAGACGAGATCACCGAGGTCATTGCTCAGTCCTATTTACTTGATTTTCTTTCCGCCGAGAAACTAAAAAGAGTGATCAACGATAGTGCATCCTTTGAAACGATAGATGTGACTGGCAACAAGGTAATAATCAATGGATCTTCTGTTTCAAAGGTGATCTCACCCGTCGTTGAAATGATTGCAAGAAGTATTGCTGAGAAAATTAAACAGCTGAACCTTTCAAAACCAAGTGCCTTGTTTCTTGTTGGTGGCGGAGCCAAACTGAGACACCTTAAAAACGAACTGGCACATGCACTCGATTTACCCATGGAACGAGTTGCCCTGAGGACCGTCGAGGAGTTACCAAGGGTCAAAAGTTTGAGGGAGGATTTCAAAGGCAGTGAGTATGTTACTCTCGCTGGAATTGCCTACGTAAGTGCATACAATTCTGGCAGTATATATGATACTGTTAGCTTAAATGGTGAGAAAATACGCCTGATCAGAGTCGGTCAATCTCAGAGTGTTTTGCAACTTTTGATTCAAAAGGGTTTTAAGTTCACAGAAATCTTCGGTACACCTCAACCAACAATTACTTTTGAACTCAACGGTGAACCACATACAATAGCTGGCAAAATCACCGGTGGTCTGAAAGTCCTGTTGAACGGTACAGAAGTTCCACTGCATCATACTATCAGAAATGGTGATGAAATAGTCATCCAGTACAATGAAGTTGAGGAACTTGCTCCAAGGCTTCAAGATTTTGCCAAACAAATAGTTATCGAAGTCGATCAGCAAGAAATTTTAAGGCTACTGCCAAAGATTTCCATCAACGGCGAGCTGGTAGAAAATTTGGAACGTCCAATCAAAGACGGTGACAAAGTACTTATTCAATACCCAGACATTGAAGAAGTCAAAAGAATAATCTACGAAAAGTTCGGTTTTGTTAATTATTCGATCAATGGTGAGAACAAAACGGTTCAAAAGATTTTTTTTGAAGTGAGTGAAATCAAAGATGAAAATGAGAAAGAAAGGAAATACATCTTCAAAACGCATAAGACAAGAATAAAAGACGTGTTACCGAAATACGAACCAGTGAAAGTTTTCTTCAATGATGAAGAAATCACTTTGTCCCCCATGAACAATATCGTTCTTGTAAATGGTGAATACGTCTCTGTCGAATCAGAATTGTTGGAAGGAATGTCAATAGAACATCCAAGATGGCAACCTATCGTTGCAGATGTTCTTGCAAAGGTCAATTTGAAAACGGACGGAATCGCAGATTACAGAATTTTTCTGAACAATAGACCTGCCAACTTTGTAGACAAAGTTAGTGACAACGATAAAATCCGTTTTGAAGTTTTCAGAAAGGTTCAATGAGCCCTATCATCAGTCTTATTCTGCCATTCAAAAGATCCAGACTCAAGAACAATTTGTCAGTGAAATTTCTATTAGGAGGATTTACAAAGAACTTTGCAGAGGCATAAATTGCTTTCATGAAATCGAAGTCGCTGCCAAAGGGATAGAAAAATCCGAAAGAAAAAAGAAGGTTTCCCAGCTCGAACTCACCGAAGATTCCTCCCGAAAAGTTCAATTTCCAACTTGTGTCAGTGGAAGCACTGGACGGGAAATTCCCATACATCAAAGCAACAGAAGGTCCAAAGGTCACATTATCCATCCTATAGAGCGGGACCTTTCCTATTAGCTCAAGATTGTACAAATTCGTTGCGGTACCTTCTATGGTTCTACCTATATCGAAGTCAAGTCCCAACTCAACAGAGTAAGTACTGTCAATCAATCCTGTCGACAAATTCCACCCTGTCAGATTCAAGAAAACCATACCACCGCCAATGATCCAACCAGTTGCAAGGGATAGGCAGGCGAAGAATGATAACGATAACACCAAGACTTTTCTCACGCTATCACCTCATTTTTCATAAGGTACACCATCAGCAGCTGGTGGACGAGTCTTCCCAATGAATCCAGCTATGACAATCAATGTGACAATGAAAGGAAACATGTTGAACAAAGGCTTTGTCGAGGAAGCCACGTGCAATATGGGACTACTCTGTAGCTGATTGGCAAATGCTTCAGAAAAACCAAAAAGCAGACTTGCCCACATTGCACCTATAGGATTCCAGTTACCCAAAATCATAGCCGCCAAAGCTATGAATCCGCGCCCACCTGTCATTAGTTCTCTAAAATTACCGACTTCCCCTACGCTCAAAAAGGCGCCACCAAGAGAGGCCATGACGCCGCTCATCAGAACACCAAAGTATCTTATCATATAGACATTCACACCAAGTGTATCGGCTGCCTCTGGATTTTCACCGACTGCTCTCATCCTCAAGCCGAGCTTTGTTTTATATATAATGAACCAAGCCAATGCAACACATCCAAAGGCAATATATATCATTGGACTGAGTTCACCAATTGATTGGGCAAGAAATCTGTTTTTCATAAGTAGAGGTATACGTAACTCTGGAATCTTGTCAACGATATCGGTCTGACCTGGCCTGCCGAAAATAGGTTCCATGAGAAAACCTGTTACACCTTGAGCAAGAAGTATCAATGCAGTACCTGAAACAATCTGATTTCCTCTCCATTTTATGCTTGCCCATGCATGTAACCATGCCATACCAAGCCCAACAAAAAGGGCAAACAAAACACCAATCCAAGGATTTCCTGTAACTGCGGTAAAAACAATTGATACAAAAGCCCCCATGAGCATAATTCCCTCAAGGGCTATATTGACAACGCCTGTTATTTCACTAAAAACACCGCCTAGCGAGGCAAAAATGAAAGGTGTCGCAGCCGTCAAAGTGAGTTTATAAAAAGCCGGATTTGTAAAAATTTCCCAAACAGCAGTGAGAACTCTCATGAAACCTTCACCTTCTTTTT
>JBKBIU010000087.1:0-5984 GCA_046294065.1 Pseudothermotoga sp. | reverse complement strand
AACTCACTCAGGATCTGGCGGGCATGAATTTTCAAATAGTTTTGTGCCCGCCTTTTGTGTTTTTGCAAAATGTTGCAGAGATTCTAACGGGGACTAAACTTCACCTCGGTGCACAGAACTGTTATTATGAAAAGTCAGGAGCCTTCACAGGTGAGGTTTCACCGTTGATGTTAAAAGAAATCGGTGTTGAATACGTTATAGTTGGCCATTCGGAACGTCGTCACATCTTTGGTGAAACAGATGAAATGATCAACAAGAAGGTTAAAGCTATACTCGACAACGGCATGAAACCAGTTATATGTGTTGGTGAAACGAAAGAAGAAAGAGAAAGAGGTTTGACCTTCTGTGTAGTTGAATCCCAAACAAGACAAGCTTTGTTTGGTTTGAGCAAAGATAACGTTGAAAAAGTTGTGATAGCCTACGAACCGGTATGGGCAATTGGAACAGGAATAGTCGCAAAACCTTATCAAGCTCAAGAGGTGCACAGATTCATACGAAAATTACTTGAACAACTATATGATGAAGAGCTCGCTCAAAAGATACCTATCCTGTACGGAGGCAGTATCAAACCCGATAACTTCTTCGGGTTAATGATCCAGCCAGATATCGATGGTGGTTTAGTAGGTGGAGCAAGCCTTGATGATCAATTCATGGAACTTGCTAAGATAATATCTTGGTTAGTATAAACGAGCCCGACGTGGGCTCGTTTATGTTATTATAAATCGATTTTGTCTAAAAAATGGTACGATGTTGTAAAGGTCAACTTGAGCACAAAATTCTATGTCTGACAGAAAGTTGTGCTCGATGAGTTCTTCAGCATGTTGTGACTCCAAGAGCAGTGCTGAAAGCTCCATGTTTTTGACTTGCTTCCAGAATTGCTTTACTATCTTTGCACCATCTGTTAAATCGTTTCTGCCCAACTCGTAGACTAGTGCACCGGCACAGAGCACATCTTCATAGGCGACCTTTCCTTCCTGCCCAGAACAGACCACTGTTACGTGTTCATGACCTCTCAGCTGATCAACAGTCGCGTGCAAATTTAAAAAGCATGATGCATAAATATTTTGAGAGTTTATCATTGAGATGGCTCTTGTACCATTTGTTGTCGTGAGAACTATTTCTTTACCCTTCACGCCAAAATATTCTTGGGGGGAGTTCCCCAAGTGAAATCCTTTTGGTTTTATCCCGTTCCTCTCACCGCAGATCAAGATATCTTCACCTTTCATTCTTTTGGCTTGTGCAACGCTTGCAACTGGTATGACAGATTTAGCACCGTTTGCAAGTGCTGTCACAATTGTGCTTGTCGCTCTAAGAACATCTACTACAACACAAACTTTTCCATGAGAGATATGTTTGGGTAGAAAAAGTACATCGATCAACTTCACTTCACTCCGAGTAACTTATCTATTTTTTCTTTGTCAAAACCAATTACAATCTGATCTCCTATCTCTACGACAGGTACACCAGTTTGACCAGTTTTTCTGACGAGTCTCTCAGCATCTTCTGGCCTTCTTGATACATCTACCTCTGTGAATTTTAAACCAAGTTCCTTAAGGTAATTTTTCACCCTACTACAGTAAGGACAGCCCGGCGCAGTGTAAACCGTTATTCTGTACATTCAGTCACCTCCGACAAAATTATACTATTTTTGTCGGAATTGGCAACTGTTATTTCTTTATGTCATCTTTTATGAATTGTATGCTGTTCGTATCTAAATATACACGCTGGTAAGTCTTACCATCCACGATGATTTCCAAAGGCCTACCGGTGATGGCCTCAGGATAATAGTATCTAACAGCGTTTCTCTGCAATTCATACATAAGTTTTGCAAGGCTGCTGGGGGTGAAGGTCGTTTCAGGTTTCAATATTGATACCCAGTGTTTGAAAAAAAGATGATCAAAGACCTTTGAATTTCTATTTGCCAGCTTTTTCAAAAGGTTTTCAAAGTTGCTTTCTTCCTGGCCAACGACTTCCTTGGAAAATTTTGAGATTTGATCTTTATTTACAACGGCATAGTATCTTTTGTTTGAACTTGACTCAATCATACTCTCAGCAAAACTGAAAACTTCCAATGGGTTCTTTACATCCAAAGATCTGTTTGTCAAAGGGTTGAAAGAATATTGTGGAAATCTCAGAACATATATCATTCTCTTGGTTGTATCAATCCTTATGAAGTAAGCAAAGTTTTCATCCTTACACACGAATGCAAAGTGAACCGTTGCGGCTACAAATTCCTCTGAATTTTTAATAGCGTTTGAACTCAACCAAAACCACAAACCAAAACCGGCGGCAACGACGATAGCTATGGACAAAAACCATACAAGATTACTTCTTCTTCTCTTCATTACTTCATGCCTCCTTTACAGACTTTGCCATATGGGCTTTCCTTTATCAACACAAAGTTGAACTTTATCAATCCTTTTCAACCAACTCAAATAGGCTAACACCGTCATTCTCAAAAGATAATATATGCCAACATCTTGAAGATCGATTTGGAGATTTTCAATGAGTTGAGAGACGAGAATTTCCTCGCTCATTGGCTCTTTCAACAAACTATGGATTTTTTCTGCAACAAATTCTATGTGAAATTTATTCAGTTGGACAAAGTCTTTGTCACTGATCGACCCATGTGAAGGTATGCATTGATCAAAACCTCTAAGTTTTTCAAGTGATTCCAATGCAGCCCCTATATCACTATACACAACCATACCCTTCTTGCCCAAGATCTCAATACCAAAAACAGAATCTGCAGCAAAAATCAAATCTTTGAGAGCTAATCCGATTTGGCCCGGTGCATGACCAGGTAGTTCTATTATCTGTGCATCTTCAAAATGGCTGCCATTCTCGACAATCACATCAACTTCAGAAGGTTGTGCCAAGAATAACTTCGATCTTAGTTCATCTGGAGGATTAGCTCCACAGTATAGACTCATTGGTTCCAAAATTGGATTCTCAACAAATGGTTTTGTCAAAGGGTGTGCGATAGTTTGGACCTGTAACTTTCTTTGAATGAAGGCATTACCACCAATGTGATCTGCATGGAAATGTGTATTGACAAGCCATCTCAATTTCAAACCGTTCTCAGAAATTATTCTCAAAGCCTTGCGCGCATAAGATTCATCTATACCTGAGTCTATAAGCATAACATCCTTTGAAAATCTTATCAAACCGAGATTTGTTCTATCATGCAAAACACCAAATCTGTCATTGAGCCATATCAGTTCCAAGCGGAATCTTCCTTTCGAAGTTGTACCAACCAATTCCACATTTTCACAGTCTCTGGTAAGACGAACAACCTTCTCTTAACTGCATAAAGTATCTTATTTGCTACAACTAGATACAGTGCGTGGTTCAGGTCTTGCTTCGCCATTTGTCTCAAAAGTTCCACATTTTCATAGATTCTGTTTTCCTCCAGTGAATCTGATAGGAAGACGATCTTTCCCACATCGCCAAAGTTCTCCTTACCACTCGTGTGATAGGCGATCGCTTCTAAGATCTCTTTGTCGTCTATGTAGAATCTTCTTCTGACATATTCAGCCGCAACCTTTCCATGTAAAAGAATCGGATTCAACTTTTCAAGTCTGGTAACCTTCACTTTATATGCACTAGCCATTTTTATAAGAATCGATGGTTCTAGGTCTCTAAATATGTCGTGTGCAAAACTTGCAATTTTTACTTGATCCTCATTAACTCCATGAATACTGGCAAGCTGCACTGCAAAATTGACACAAGATTCAACATGTGAAAGTCGTTTACCTTTGAGCAACAACCTGGAGATCCTCTGCAGTTCAACAAGAATGTGTTTCACGATTACCAACCTTCTCTTCGAACTTCCACTACTTCAAGACCCTGAGTGTTCTCAAATAATGTTGTAATATCTTCAACAACGGAATCGAGTACATCCTTTGCAGACGAAACGATTGCTACTCCCAATTCTGACCAGGTTTTTGAATCTGTGTACCCAGCCTCACATATGGACACATTGAACCTAGTCCTTATGTCACTGATAAGCCTTTTCAACAGCGAACGCTTCTCTTTCAGGCTGGATATACCAAACAATCTAAGCTTGTAGTTTAAGATAGCCACATGCATTAACAATCACCTTATTGAAAAAAGGGGGAGACCCCCCTATCATGCATTTTGGCTCCCTTGCTTTCTCTCCTGAACAATCTTCTCTTGAATATTTGGTGGAACCTCCTGATAGCGTACAAATTTCATTGTGAAGTATCCCCGACCGCTTGTGATTCCTGAGAGTCTACCGGAGAAATCAAGCATTTCCGCGAGAGGAACCTCCGCTTTCACTTTTGACATACCTTTGGATATTGATTCCATACCTTGTGGTCTCCCTCTTCTGCTTGTCACCTCACCGATAACATCTCCGGCTACCTCATCGGGGCAGAAAATTTCTACTTCCATTATCGGTTCAAGCAAAACAGGTCTTGCATCTTCCATACCCTTTCTGAAAGCCTGGATTGCAGCAATTTGGAATGAAATATCAGAAGAATCAACCTCATGATATGATCCATCAAAAAGCGTGACACGAACATCAACAACTGGGTATCCTGCCACAGATCCTCTCTTCATTGCTTCGACTATACCTTTTTCAACCGATGGAATGAAATTCTTTGGTATAACACCACCAAATATCTTGTCGACAAACTCAAAACCGGCGCCTCTTGGAAGGGGCTCAAGTTCGATCTTGACGTGTCCGTACTGTCCGTGTCCACCAGTTTGCTTCTTATGCTTATACTCAGCGACAGCCTTTTTTGAGATCGTTTCTCTGTAAGCGATTTTAGGTTTGCCGACCTCTACATCAACACCGAAGATGCTCTTCAATCTTTCTATCATCACATCCAAATGAATTGTTCCAAGCCCAGACACAACGGTCTCACCTGTTTCAGGATCGTATTCCCATTTGAAGGTGGGATCAGTCTCAGCCAGACGAGATAGTCCATTACTGATCTTGTCTATATCGGCTTTGGATTTTGGGTTAACAGATCTTGAGAACATTGGTTCTGGGAAAGAAGGTGGTATTATGATCAGTTTCCGATCCTTGTGTGTGAGGGTTTCCGTAACGGAACCTTCTTTGAGCTTTGGCAGGACGACTATGTCCCCTCCAACGGCTTGATCGACTTCAACTTGTTCTTTTCCACGGGCTAAGTAGAGTCGACCGAATTTGTCAGATGTACCTCTGTTGACATTAAAGTAACTGTCTCCAGGTTTTATAACACCAGCAATTATTTTTATATAACTTACTCGACCAACAAACGGATCAACAACGGTCTTAAAGTTGTATGCGCAGAATGGTTCGCTCTCACTTATTTTTACCATCACTTTTTCACCAGATTCGAACTTTGAATCGTATCCTTTCCCGTCTAGCGGACTTGCACCGAGTTCAGCCAGATAGTTCATCAAAAGATCAACACCTATATTCTTCTCAGCTGAACCACAAAGAACAGGCACGACTAATCCGCTTTTGTATGCTTTCAGCAGTGCGTTGGCCAATTCCTGTGGTTGAATCTGTTGACCTTCGAGATATTTCTCCATCAAAGAATCATCTGATTCAACAATGTCTTCAATTGCCTTCAACTTCATCTCTTTGACTTTCTCCAACAACGGGGAAGGTATTGTCGATTCAGTTGATCTACCATTTTCATAAACATAAGCCTTTTCTGCAATAAGGTCAACAACACCACGAAACTCCGATTCACTTCCCATTGGTAAGGTTAATACAACCATTTTCTTACCAAAGGATGTTTCAAGGGAATTTAAGGCATTTTCAAAACTTGCTCTTTCTTTGTCCATTTGATTTATGAAAACCATGATGGGTTTGTTCATACCTTCGGCAATCTGCCACGTTCTTTCCGTTTGTATTTCAACACCAGCCACTGCGTTAATCACTGTTACAACGTTCTCAGTCACGAAAACACTGTTTGAGACATCCGCTATGAAATCACCGAAGCCCGGGGTATCGATAACCGTCA
>JBKBIU010000086.1:0-5990 GCA_046294065.1 Pseudothermotoga sp. | reverse complement strand
TTTCCATCGCAGAAGGCCAAGATGGAGACTTCCTTCCCTTCGAGAAATTCTTCGATAACTACTCTCTTTCCTGCTTCACCAAAGATCCTTCTGTTCATTATGTCGTCTATTGCTTTGTGAGCGCTTTCTTTTGATCTTGCTACAACGGCCCCTTTTCCTGCAGCAAGACCATCGGCTTTCACGACTATTGGGCCCTCTACCTTAGAAACATATCTGTGAGCAAGGTTTGGATCGTCGAAGATTTCGAATTTTGCCGTTGGTATACCGTACTTTGCCATCAGAAGTTTTGCATAGACTTTGCTGCTCTCTATCATGGCAGCCATTTTATTCGGTCCAAAGATCTTTAGACCATGTTTTTCAAATTCATCAACAATACCGTTTGCAAGGTAGACCTCTGGCCCAACGACCGTTAGATGAATTTTTTCTTTCAGGGAGAAATCGATCAAATCTTCAGTTTTTGTGAATTCAACACACTGTGCCAGATCACTGATACCACCATTTCCCGGCGCACAGTAGATTTGATTTTGTTCGTTCGTAGAAAGCTTCCAAACTATTGCATGTTCTCGTCCGCCCTGTCCTACAACCAATATTTTCACCCGATCACCTCAGTGTCTGAAATGTCTTGTGCCCGTAAAGACCATCGCTATGTCATATTGATTTGCAACTTCAATAATTTGTTGATCTCTTAATGATCCACCAGGTTGTATTATTGCTGATACACCAGCCTTGGCAGCGATTTCAACTGCATCTGGGAATGGAAAAAAGGCATCTGAAGCGAGCACTGCGCCTTTTGCATTTTCCTGAGCGACTCTCACACAATGTTCTGTTGGCCATAGCCTGTTGACTTGACCTGTTCCTATGCCAAGGGTACATAGATTCTTTGCAAAGACGATGGCATTCGACTTGGCATGCTTGACGACCCTCCAAGCAAAGAGTAAGTCCACCATTTCTTTTTCTGTTGGTGCCCTTCTTGTGACGACTTTGAGTTCTTGGTAATCTAAGACATCTTTTGTCTGTAGAAGTAGTCCTCCACTGACTTTTCTAAAATCTAATTCAGCGTGGTCTTTAGAAAAATGTGCCTTCAGGATTCTCAAGTTTTTCTTTTTTGAAAGAATTTCCAACGCCTCGGGGCTATAATCGGGGGCAACTATGACTTCCAGGAAGATCTCAGATAGTTTTTCTGCCAATTCTTTTCCCACAGGTCTGTTCAATGCTACGATTCCACCAAATATAGATAATGGATCGGCTCTATATGCCTTTTCGAATGCAAGGGAGATATCGTCATCACATGCGACACCGCAGGGATTCGTATGTTTAACAGCAACGGCACAAGGTATGTCAAATTCTTTTACAAGTTGGAAGGCAGCATCTGCATCACAGATATTGTTGAATGACAGTTCCTTTCCTTGAATTTGCTCCGCCTTTACGATCGTTGATGGGCCTGCAAAAAGATCTTTGTAAAGCGCGGCTCTCTGATGAGGATTTTCACCATAGCGAAGGTTGAATACTTTCTCGAAAGTGCATGTGAAGGTCCCTAGGAATCCTTCTAAATTCAGTCTTTCTCTGAAGAACTGGCAGATCATTGCATCATAATGTGCCGTGTGTTCAAAGGCTTTTAATGCAAGTTTCATTCGCTCTTTTTGGGTTATTATTTCCTTCTTCGAAAGTTTATCGATCAACCACTCGTAATCACATATATCACATATAACCAGGACATCTTTGTAATTTTTTGCAGCCGAGCGAAGCATCGATGGTCCACCTATGTCTATGTTTTCCAATATCTGTTCCAGATCGTTTGTTTTCTGCACAGTTTCTTTGAATGGATAGAGATTGACCACCACGATATCGATCGGTGTAATTGAAAATTTTTCGAGTTCTTTCATGTGTTCTTCTTTGTCTCTTTTTGCAAGAATCGCTCCATGGATTGCCGGGTGTAATGTCTTGACTCTGCCGTTTAGTATCTCGGGGAAAGACGTTATTTGCTGCACTTCTAATACATCTATGCCATTTTCCTTTAGGTATTTTGCAGTACCTCCACTACTAATGATCTCTACATGCAGCTCAGACAGCTTTCTTGCCAAATCGATGATTCCTTCTTTGTTTGAAACGGATATTAAGGCACGCATCTTTTCACCTCTCTATTAAAACTCTTCTTCCGACGATTCTGAGTCTCCCTTCGGCAAAGAGTCTGATCGCCTCTGGAAGTATTTGGTGTTCTATTTGATGTACCTTCAGGGCTACCGTTTCTGCAGTGTCATCATCATCAACTTCAACAGCTTTTTGAAGTATTATCGGTCCTGAGTCCACATTTTCATCTACAAAATGAACTGTTGCTCCCGTGATCTTAACTCCATAGTCTATGACTGCTTGATGTACCTTCATGCCATAGAATTCCTTACCACAGAAGGCTGGTATCAGCGATGGATGAATATTGATGATCTTGTTTCTGAAGATCTCGATAAAATAAGGTGAAAGAATTTTCATAAAACCAGCCAAAACGATCAGTTCCACACCATGTTCTTTCAGTATGTCTATCATCTCTTGTTCATAAGATTTTTTGTCGGGGAAGTCTTTTGGCTTTACTACAAAAGCTGGAATGGAGTGTCTCTTTGCTCTGTGCAACGCATAGGCTTCCTCTGTGTTGCTTATAACAACGACTACTTTTGCTGGAATCTCACCGATTTCCGATTTGTCTATGATTGCTTGAAGATTTGTTCCGTTGCCTGAAACGAGAACGCCCGTCTTCAAAATTTTCAAATCACAACACCTCTTTGACCTTTGAAGATCTGACCGATGATCGATGGTTTTTCACCATGAATTTGAAGTTTTCTGATCACTTCGTCCACACTGTTTTTCTCGACAATTAAGATAAAACCTATTCCCATGTTGAAGGTTCTAAACATTTCCCTTTCATCTATCTGTCCCATCTTTTGAATTAAATGAAAGACAGCTGGTGTATTCCAAGATTTCTTGTCAAGGCGAGCCTCAAGACCATTTGGCAGAACTCTTGGAAGATTTTCTACAATTCCTCCACCTGTTATGTGTGCCATTGCGTGGATACTTTCGTCGAGTATCTCAAGGATGGGCTTGACATAGATCTTCGTTGGGGTCAAAAGTTCTTCACCTAAAGTTTTTTCAAAATCATTTATGTATGTATCCAACTTCAAATCCTTTAAAAGCACCTTCCTGGCTAAGGAAAAACCATTGCTGTGGATGCCGCTTGAAGCAAGACCTATGACGATATCACCTTCTCTGACCTTTGAGCCATCTAAAAGTTTTTCTTTCTCTACAATTCCAACAGCGAAACCTGCAAGATCATATTCATCTTCTTTATACATATCTGGCATCTGCGCTGTTTCACCACCTATCAAGGCACAACCAGCTTGAATGCAACCATCGCAAAGACCTTTAACTATCTGTGAGATCTTCTGGGGTAAGAGTTTCCCGACGGCAATGTAATCAAGAAAGAACAATGGTTTTGCCCCATGAACCAGCACATCGTTAACACACATGGCCACACAATCTATACCAACTGTGTCATGTTTGTCCATCATGAAAGCTATCTTCAATTTTGTGCCGACTCCATCGGCTCCTGCGACTAAAACAGGATTCTTGTGCGAATCATCTATCTGGAAGAAACCACCGAAGTTCCCTATATCTCCCAGTACTTGCTTTGTGTAGGTTGATTGAACATATTTTTTTATCATCTGCACAGAAAGATCAGCTGCATCTATATCTACTCCACTATCTTTGTATGATATAGCCATTGAATCACCTCATCTTTTTTCAAAAAGATACTTTCTACCTTCCCTTGGTGTTTCAACTGGATAATCGCCAGTGAAACAAGCCAGGCACAGATCTTCCTTTCTCATGCCAGTAGCTCTGACTAAACCTTCTACGCTCAAATAGCCAAGGCTTTCAGCACCTATGAAATCTCTGATCTTTTCAATATCGTGGTTAGACGCAATCAACTCTTTTCTTGTTGAGGTGTCTATGCCAAAATAGCAACTGTGAGTTATGGGTGGAGAGCTTATTCTCACGTGAACCTCTTTTGCACCGCAGTCCTTCAACATTTTGACGATCTGTCCCATTGTTGTTCCACGAACAATTGAATCATCTACGAGAACGATCCTCTTTCCATTGATCAACTCTCTCAGAGGATTGAGCTTTAACCTCACACCAAGATTTCTTATTCTTTGAGAAGGTTGGATGAAGGTTCTTCCTATATAGCGATTTTTGATCAACCCCATACCCATTGGTATATGGGAGATGTCTGAAAACCCTATGGCCGCAACATTTCCTGAGTCTGGAACTGCAACAACGATGTCTGCATCTGCTGGATGTTCTTGTGCTAATATTGCACCAGCTCTCCATCTTGCTTGATATACACTCACTTTGTCTATCACACTATCAGGTCTTGCAAAATAAACGAATTCAAAGACACACAAAGATTTTCTTGGAGATTTCCTTTTGATGGAGAAAAGCCCATTTTCCTCGAAGACGACAATTTCTCCTGGTTCTATATCTCTAATGAATGTGGCACCTATGGTATCAAAGGCAACATTTTCAGATGCCACCACATAAGAACCATTGTAGGAACCAAGACATAGAGGGCGGAAACCATGCGGATCTCTCACTGCGATCAGTTTGTCTTTGGACATTAGCAAAAGTGAATAAGCACCATTTATTCTCTCGGTGCATTCAAAGATTGCATCAATCAGGGATTTGCGTGATCTTGCTATCAAAGCTGCAATTACTTCGCTGTCCGTTGTAGTGTGAAACATGACACCGTCTTGTTCTAGTTGGCTTCTAAGTTCATAAGCATTCACCAAGTTTCCATTGTGCGCAATGGCAAGTTCACCCGAATGGTATTTAACGACTAATGGTTGTGCATTGCTCAAAGAGTTGCTCCCTGTTGTAGAATATCTGACATGCCCGATAGCAATCCTCCCTGCTAGTGGTTCGAGGTCTTCTTCTGTGAAGACTTCAGACACTAGTCCCAAGCCTTTGTGATATCTAATGGAGTTTTCATCACTTACCGCTATACCTGCACTCTCTTGCCCTCTGTGTTGCAGAGCAAAGAGCCCATAATAGACATTCTTTGCTATAGATTCGTCATGCTGTGAAGAGAAAACGCCCAACAATCCACAGGCTTCTCTCATAGCCATTATTGGCTCACCAGCTTTTCGAGTGAGTGGTAATAAATCTCCTTTATCTGGTCTACAGTTGTGTGTATGACCTCATCTTCGTTGATCTTAATCACAAAATCATTTTCCACAACTTTTCCAATAACCATGGCTGGGATCTCCTCTTGTTGAACGATCTTCCAAAAGGACTGTGCTTTCTCTTGAGAAATGCTCACTATGATTCTCGATTGATCTTCACCAAAGAGTGCAAAGTCTTGCCTCTCAATGTTTTTCAAGTCACAGAGTACACCAAGATTTCCCAAAATACATGACTCTGCAAGGGCTATTGCTAAACCACCTTCTGAAAGATCATGCGCTGAGTTTATAACCCCTTCTCTTATCAATCTCAAACAGGTCTTGTGAAGCCTTTTTTCCATTTCAAGGTTCACGACAGGTGGCTTACCTGATTCAATACCAAAGATGTACCTTGTATATTCACAAGCACTTTCTTTACAAATGTTACTGCCCAAGAGTATTACAAGATCTTGCGGATTCTTAAAACCTGCTGTACACAAGGTCGAAAGATCTTCTATCAAACCAACCATACCAATTACCGGGGTGGGATATATCTTTCTCTGAGGGCTTTCGTTGTAAAGGCTGACATTACCACTTACAACTGGTATCTGTAGATATTTGGCTGCATCAGCTATGCCTTGAACCACTCTTTCTAATTGATAAGCGACTTTTGGATCGTCTGGATTTGCAAGGTTCAGGCAATCAGTTATCCCAATTGGTTCTGCACCTGTGACAACTAAATTTCTTGCCGCTTCACAAACGGCATTCTTTGCGCCTTCGTAGGGATCA
>JBKBIU010000085.1:0-6077 GCA_046294065.1 Pseudothermotoga sp. | reverse complement strand
CTGCCTGCTGGCGCAGTAGTTCAGCGGGTACTGTCTGGTATTTGGTCACATTGTCTGTGTAAATGTCCACATCGAGTTCGGTGATCTCGATTATTATCCCTGGTATGGTGGCAAACTGGGCTATTGCTTGTTCGATCTGTTCTATATTCCTCGCAAGGTTTAGATGTTGCTGCATTCCTATGCCATGAATCGGTATGCCCTTTTCTTTAAGGTTTTTCACCAAATTGTGTATGATATCACGCTTTCGGGGTTCAAATTCGTTGTAGTCGTTGTAGAACAGTAATGCTTCAGGGTCTGCCTCGTGGGCGAACTTGAAGGCAAATTCTAAGTAATCGGGTCCTATTGTTTGATACCACAAACTTTTTCTCAATCCATCTGGTTGGCTCGGGTCAACTGCTTCGTTCACCACATCCCATGCATATACCCTGCCTTTGAAATGCCCGACCACCGTATAGATGTATTCCTTCATTCTTTTGATCATTGCTTCCCTACTCAGTAAATTCCCTCTTTCATCTTTAAAAAACCAATCAGGTGTCTGACTGTGCCAAACCAGTGTGTGGCCTCTGACGACTAGTCCATATTGCTGAGCAAACTTTATGTATCGATCTGCCATTGTGAAATCACAGAAGATCTTGCCATCTATTCCCCTTCTCAATATACTCTCTGGTTTCATCTCATTCTCTGCAGTTATGCTGTTGAAATGTTTTGTTATAAGCTGTACATCAAGAGAGTTACTAAAGACTCTCACAGGCAAAGCAACACCTATTTTAAAGTATTCAGAAAAGACTTCTTTCAAAGACGGTATCTCCCTCCCTTGCGATGAATCTGCGTAACAAAGGTTCAAAAACAAAATCACCGTTAAAAGGATTAAAAAAAAGGTTTTCACTTTGAACACCCCCCGATGAATCCAAATTGTCCAAAACATTTCTGCCGTCCAAATCTAGTGTTCAAATCTTCTTGTTTCTGCCATCAGTTGCTCCAAAGATGAATAAAGTTTCCTATAATAAACGATGGCTTGGTCATAAACCTTTGACCAATCGGGATCTGGTATGAAGGTCTTCTCAACTTGGTTCCACCTTTCAACGGGCGCTTTGTCTGCCATCCCTGCGAGCATCGCTGCACCTATTGAGGCTCCCTCATTTTGAACTAACTGCTCAAGTTGTATGTTTAAAGCGCTGGCAACGATCTTTGCCCACAATTCGCTTCTGGAACCACCACCTGTTACTTTTGCCACCCTTGGAACAGCGACCAATCTTTCTATAGCGTCTTTACAGTCTCTAAGTGCAAAAGCCACACCTTCTAAGATAGATCGAGTCAAGGTCTTTTTGTCTGAGCTTGCGGAAAACCCAAAGATCACGCCACGTGCGTTCGGGTTCCTGTGTGGAGTTCTTTCCCCGCTCAAGTAAGGTAAGAAAAAGACTCCGCTTTGGCATGGCTCTGTGCTTTGTAACTGATCTATAAGAGTTCCCACATCTTGGTGATTGATCAGCCTGGAAAACCAATCAAGTGAAAAGGTCGCAGACAGAACTACCCCCATGTGATAAAACATGTCTTTGAGGACGTGTCTAAAGGTATGCACTCTACCTGTTAAATCGGGAATGTACCGTTTACTGGTAAGTATGACTGTACCGCTGGTTCCAATACTGAGCACCATAACGTTTTCAGTGAAGGCGTTCATGCCAAGCGAAGCGCACGCATTGTCAGCCCCACCAGCAACGATAAGAGGTCGGGATCCAAACCCGACCTCCTTTGCCACGTCGCCCAACATGGTCCCGACCACGGCTTGTGACGGAATAATCTTTGGTGGTTCTATGTGCGAATCGGAAAGGATTTTCAATGCCTCTTCATCCCAACTGTTTTCTTTCACCGAGAAAAGTGATGTGCCTGAGGCATCGCTAGGTTCAGTACAAAGTTCACCCGTCAACTTCCAGGCTATGAAATCCTTGGGGAGCAAAAATGTGCAGGCTTTTTTGTAAATTTCAGGTTCGTGATTTTTCACCCACAGCATCTTTGGTGCCGTGAAGCCAGTGAGTACTGGATTTCCAAGTCGCTCAATCACAGCTTCTTCGCCACCAAGAAGTTCTGTAATAATCTTGGTTTCTTCATAACAGCGCTGATCGTTCCAGAGAATAGCGGGCCTCAAAACATTACCCTTTTTGTCCAGCAAGACCAAGGAATGCATCTGTCCGGTGAGTCCTATGATCTTGGGCTCCATACCAGTTTTTGAAAGTTTGGAAAGCAATCTTTTCACAGCTGACCACCAATCTTGGGGATCTTGCTGGTACCAACCAGGTTTTGGAGAACTTATGGAAAGTTCCTGTGAATCTTTGAAAACTATCTTTCCTTCATGGTCTAAAAGTATCAACTTTACCGAAGTTGTTCCAACATCTATCCCAGCATACATTTAAATCATCCCCGATCAGCTTAGAGTTGTGAGAATATAATAATTCAACATGGCCTCAAGTTCTTCTTGCTTTCCAGAGTCTGGCATACTGACCTCTTTGTCTAAAATGTATTGCTCAAGTTCTTCGAAACTGGTCTGGTTATTTTTTATTTTCAAGCCTATACCATCGTTGTAACTTGAGTATCTTTGTTCAAGTATTTTGTCTAACTTGCCTTCTTTGATTATTCTGTGAGCAACTTTGAAACCCAGGGCGAAACTGTCCATTGCTACGATGTGGCCTATGATCAAATCACGTAGAGTGTGTGAGGCTCTCCTTGGCTTTGCATCAAAGTTCAGGCCACCTGTTGTAAAACCACCTGCTTTGATCACTTCGTACATGGCAAGCGTTGTTTCGTAAATGTTCGTTGGGTATTGGTCTGTATCCCATCCGAGCATCAAATCGCCTTGGTTTGCATCTATACTGTGAAATTTATCGTTGATCCTGGCATATCTCAGTTCATGTGCAAAGGTATGACCAGCCAAGGTTGCATGGTTAGCCTCGATATTGAATTTGAAGTAGTCATCTAAACCATAGTTTTTCAAAAATGCCAAACAGTGCGCCGAGTCAAAGTCATATTGATGCTTTGTGGGTTCCATTGGTTTTGGTTCGATCATGAACTGGCCCTTGAAACCTATTTTCTTTGCATACTCAACTGCCATGTTCAGAAATCTTGCTAAATTGTCAAGCTCTAATTTCATATCCGTATTCAAAAGGGTTTCATACCCTTCCCTACCACCCCAGAAGACATAACCTTGGCCACCGAGTTCTTTGGTTATTTCAATTGCTTTCTTGACCTGTGCAGCGGCATAGGTAAAGACTTCTGCCGATGGCGAGGTTGCCGCACCTTGGCAGTACCTGGGATGGGAAAACAGGTTTGCCGTTCCCCACAAAAGCTTCAGGTTGGTTCCCTTCAATCTCTCTTTGAGATAGGAGACGACTTTGTCAAAGATTTGATTTGTTTGACGCAGGGTCTTTCCCTCTGGTGCTATGTCGCGATCGTGAAAGCAGAAGTATTCAATTCCAAGTTTTTCGGCAAATTCTACAAGGGCATCGATTCTTGCATAGGCTCTATCCAAAGGATCGGTCAAGGTATTCCATGGTCTGTGGAAAACAGCTTCTCCGAACATATCGTTGCCTGTCCCAACAAAGGTATGCCAAAAGGCAACGGAAAATCTTAAATGATCTTTCAGAGGCTTGCCATCGATGATCTCCTGTGGGTTGTAGTATTTGAAACTCAAAGGATTTGCACTGATTGGTCCCTCGTACTCAATTTTCGGAAAATCTTTGAAAAATTCCATGTGGCTCACTCCTCTCGCCTGTCACAAACTGATAATCCTCTGGTGTTAGAGAATTTATAAACCGTCCTGTGATTGTAAAGTTGTCCAGGTAAAAGCAAAGCTGACGGAAAGTTTTTGTGATTTGGCGCATCTGGGAAGTTTTGAGTTTCCAGGCATACTCCAGCATAATTGTTGTAAATCCTACCTCCCTTGCCATGAACATTTAAAAGGTAATTGCCAGTGTAAAGTTGTAGACCTGGTTGTGTCGTATAAATTTTCAACTCTATACCTGTTTCCTCATGAAACAACTGTGCTGCAAATTTTGTCTCGCCTGTCTCACCGTTCAAAACGAAATTTTGGTCATAGGCCGTCAAGCCTGTATGGAAAAGTTGTCTTAGTGCCTCTCCAATCTTTCTTGGTTTCCTCAGATCAAAAGGACCGCCTTCCACAGGTTTTATCTCACCCGTTGGGATCAGGTATTCATCCACGGGAGTGAAAGAATCGGCGTTGATCATTAGATAATGATCTAAGATGGTCTCTTGGCCAGATAAGTTGAAATAGGAATGCTGGGTGAGGTTGATGACCGTTGGCTTGTCGGTGGTTACTATGTATTCTACTGACAACTCTGAATTAACGAGCCTGTAAATCACTGCGACATCGAGGTTCCCTGGGAAACCCTCTTCTCCATCTTTACTTGTGTATTTTAGAATCAACGACACACTATTTGAGCCAGATTCGTCCGAGAAAGCATCAAAAACTTTCGTGTGAAAACCCCTTGGACCTCCGTGAAGGGTATTTGGTCTATCGTTGTCATTGATAGGTAAGTGATAGGTCCTTCCATTTATGCTGATCGTTCCCTTTGCGATCCTGTTGGCATACCTACCAATTATGCTTCCAAGATAATAGTTGCCGTTTTGTTCCTCGTATTCTTCAAGGCTGTCAAACCCAAGAACTACATCGATTAGTTCTCCCTTTTTGTCTGGTACCCATAGTTCCCTGATGATTGCCCCGTAGTTGATAACCTTGCAAATCATGCCACTTTCAGATTCAAGAGTGAACTGATAAACTGGTGTCCCCTCTTTAGTGAAGCCAAAGAGTTCTTTTTGAATCAAATGGTTTTGTGATCTTCTCAAGTTCTCATTCCCTCCAAAAACTTACATGGGAGTATTTTGATTTTTCAGTTGCCTATCCTTGTTCATGCAATAAACATTCACAACTTTCACAATCTTGCCATATGGAAAAACTGCCTTTTAAAACTTTGTTGATCGATTTTTCCTTACCATACCACACAAAATCATTAAACCGTTCCACGTTCTTTATGTATAATAAAGGTCACAGTATTTTTCATATAGATCGAAAATTCCAAGCTCTGCGCAGCTTCTTAGAATAAAATTATCACCCGGTGAATTTTGACAATAATTGACCCATTAGGAGCATCATCGTAGTTAGAAGAACTCTGAATGTAAACAAGTGCGTCGACCATCTGGCAGTTATTGCAGTTCTTAATCAGTTTCACTGTATTTATACAGTTACAACAAATAGAAAGTCAAAGAGCAAAATCGTTAGATAAAAGCGAAGAGCTATCGTTAAACCAAATTAACTTAGAAATCTTTCTCTTTGCTCTTGATTGCTTCCAAAATCTTTCTCTTTCTTTTCAGAATATTTTCTTCTTTCTGAGAATATTCATTTTTCCCATCTCTTACAGCTTGAACAAAATTTATTCAAAAGAATCCATACCTTGCCAATATCTATCAGGGCATTCTGTGAAAGGTGCAAACGAGAGCGAGGTTCTCATCAGCCGGGCTCTTTAGTTTCCTATCAGGGTATTTTGTGAATGATGCGAATACTTTATCCTTAAAGTGAAACTCATTGAGATCCAATTTCATTACCGTTGATTTCACCGCAAATTGTAGATTTTTGCATGGGAGCAAAGAGCTTTTGTTAAAGTCCTCATACTTGGCATATCCTTGACAATGCTTTGATGGAATATTCATGTGGCTTTGTTTGTGATCTGTGCTGAATAAAACCAACCAATAGGGGAAATGGCAGAACACACTGCACAATCTTTTGCATGTCCCTCGATATATTTCATTATTTCAATCGAGTCTGTAAAATTACTTTGATATAACAGGCATGGTTTTTAACTGAAAGGAAAAACTCAAATGGCTATTGATTTCTTTGGACTACAGATACACGTGGCAAAACTTATGAAAAAGTTGGTAAAAGATAGATGAGTTCAAAGATGTAAGAAATCAAAAGACACAAAAAATGATGGAATCTATGGTAAAGCGCAGTTTCAATCGCCCTGAGTTTTATTGCAAACCAATCATTACTTTTTTGAGCCCTCTAAAGCATT
>JBKBIU010000084.1:0-6176 GCA_046294065.1 Pseudothermotoga sp. | reverse complement strand
CGATCATATTTCCATTGGGTTCTTCCACGTCAAGATCTATACCTATCGCGCTTGCCATGGGTTCTTCTATCAAGAAAACTCTCGAAGCACCCGCTTCGAGTCCAGCTTCAAGTATGGCGCGTCTTTCCACATCGGTAATTCCTATTGGTACACCTATGACAACCCTTGGTTTGAGAAAAGACATCGCTGGTTTCGTCTTACCTATAAAGTACTTAAGCATTGAAAGGGCAACATCATAATCGGCAATGACGCCGTCTCTCAACGGACGTAATGCTATTATGGACGCCGGGGTCTTTCCTAGCATCATCTTTGCTTCCATTCCCACTTTGAGAACTTCACCGGTGTCTGCATTGATCGCCACAACAGATGGTTCGTTTATGACTATCCCTTTACCTCTCACATACACAAGAGTGTTTGCTGTTCCAAGATCTATTCCAAGGTCACGTCTCATGTTCACAACACCATCCTCCATTGATACGATTCAGCTAAATTTTATCACGAAGGTTGAAAAAACAACAGATCGTGGTAAAGTAATAACGCAAAAGGTGATGCGATGTGCGAACAAAAATTATCATAGGTGTCATTTTGAGTTTAGGAGTAACTGCTTTAATATCATTGTTTGGTGCAAAAGATACACTTTTTGCAGCTTTCAGAGCTATTGATCTTTTGATATTCTCCTTCGCGTGCTTTCTTTATTTTATTTTCATTCTCATTGATGCTTTCAGAACAAAGATTTTGTTAACACACGACGGTATAAAGATCGGTTATCTGTTGTGTCTCCAAAACACAGTACTTGGCCTTTACACCAGTGCGATAACTCCCTTCTCGGCGGGTGGGCAGCCCTTCCAGATATATCATTTGGTTAAGAACAACGTCTCCATAGAAAGATCGTCGATGGCAATTGGTGTGAAATTCATTACTTCATTGACTTTGATGATTACAGCCTCCTTCGTTCTTATAGCTCTTAATGGTAAAAGACTTGTATCTGACAGCAGCTCCGCTTTTGTTATTTATACTGGCTTCATACTCACCAGTATTGTCTATGTATTTTTCTTGTTTCTCATCCTGTCAAAGAATTTCACATACAAGATCTTCACATCAAAACTTTTGACGCGTATGATTTCTCGTTTGACCAAGAAGAACACACAGGTGGTTTTTAAGAAAACTGTTGATTCCTTATCGAATTATTTTGGAATGATAAGAAATCTGTGGACTTCCTCCAAGTTGCTTTTGACATTCAATGTACTTTTGACTGGCTTGGAAATTATTTTAACAATGAGTGTTCCATACATCTTGATGCTGAGCTTTGGTTTTCAAAAGGTTAATTATTTTGAGTTTCTGGCAGCGATGCTCGCCATGACCATGGTTGTGTATTTTCTACCAACACCGGGTTCATCTGGTGGAATCGAAGGGGCTTTCTACATGATGTTCAAGAATTTAGTTTCACGCGATATTGTCGTCGCAACCGTTATAACATGGCGGCTTATCACGTATTATACAATGATTGCTGTTGGGACCTTTCTGTTATCAAGAGTACTCTGGGCTCTCAGACAAACAAAGCCACAATGAAGGATAATACATACATGGCTCCACACAACATCAAGGCTTTCCAACCTCGCCTGTTGTGGTCCTTCATTTTCTCTTTTTCATCATTTTTCATAGCCTTCAATCCAAGCTCAAAACTCAAGATAGCAAACAGTAATATACCAGAACCTGCGAAAAATAAAATGTTCGAAAAAGTTTTCAAGTTATCACCTCACAGTTACTATACGCAAAAATGCTAAATGATTCAACAGGTATTCTGTCATTGTTGATAGATTTTTAAAAAACATTTCTAATGTTTTGGAACCCTTCACCAAAAGTATAGCGTGCTTCATTGACTATTATGAAGGAATTCTTATCGGTTTTTCGGATGAAGGAAATCAATTCACCAAGCTCTCTTCTTCTCAGGACTATCAACAGTACTTTTCTGTGTTTCTTGGTGTAAGCTCCGTAGCCATCCAAATATGTGGCCCCTCTTTTTAGAATATTTAGAACAAAATCGGCTACTTGTTCGTTTTTGTCTGATATTACTATTACTTGTGTCGAGGTTTCTATACCTTTCATCACAAAGTCGATAGTCATACCATTTATGATGATAGCCAAGATTGCGTACATACCTATTCTTGCACCAAATGTCAAGCCAGCAAGGACACCAATAACAAAATCGACGATCAGCAGAGTTGTCCCGATTGGTGATGCGTAATATCTGTTCAATATTCGTGCTATTATGTCTGTCCCACCGGTGGAAGCATTTTGAGTGAAAGTGATAGCCATTCCAATGGCAGTAAGAACATCTCCGAAGAAGACAGCGAGCATCATGTCTCCAGCAATGTACTTCGGTATTTTTATGAATCTATCGAAAAGGTCAACAAGAAAGGTTATCAAGAAGGTACAGTATATGGTTTTTACACTGAAATCAAAGCCTACGGTGAGAAAGGCTATCAAAAACAGCAAACCGTTTATTATATACATCCAAACGCCAACAGGCAGTTTTATCAAACCATTCAGAACCATAGCCAGTCCGCTGGCGCCACCTGCGGCTATGTTGTTGGGTATCAGGAAAGCCACAAGACCTATAGCTGTTATCAATACACCAACAGTTGCAAATATGTATTCCCTGATGATGAGAGTTCTGTTCATCACCATTCCCTCCCTAATTAGCAAGATTTTACCATGCAAAGGGTGCGAGGTTTCCAGGTATCTCCTGAATCCTCAGGGTTTTATCGATGAAAAGATGCGATATAGCTAGATAATGACTCTATTTAGGATCTTTTTTTGATATAATCACCATCTTTTAGTTCTAGTTCCTGATAATTGCCAAAAATGGCACTTGATTAGTTACCAAGAGTAGTGTATTCTATAATTAGCACTCAAAGAGGTAGAGTGATAAGATTTTACAAAAGTGAAAGGAGGTTCGATTTATGAAAGTTACGCCACTTGGTGAAAGACTATTGATCAAACCCTTGAAAGAGGAAAAGAGAACCGAGGGAGGTATAGTTTTACCGGATTCGGCGAAGGAGAAGCCGATGAAGGCTGAGGTAATTGCTGTTGGAGAAAAGGTTGAAAACATTGATGTAAAAGCAGGAGACAAGGTGATCTTTTCGAAGTATGCCGGAACTGAGATCAAGATTGATGAGGTTGATTACATTATCATCGATGCGAATGATATTCTTGCGAAGATCGAAGACTGAAGGGAGGAATGAGTGATGCCGAAACTTTTAAGATTCAATGAAGAAGCGCGCAGATCTCTTGAAAAAGGTGTGAATAAGGTTGCAGATGCAGTGAGAATCACATTAGGCCCCAAGGGTAGAAACGTTGTTATCGAGAAAAGCTGGGGATCGCCAACCATTACTAATGACGGTGTTTCTATAGCTAAAGAGATCGACCTTGAGGACAAATTTGAAAATCTTGGTGCACAACTTGTAAAAGAAGTTGCTTCGAAGACAAATGATGTTGCTGGTGATGGTACAACGACAGCAACAGTTCTTGCACAAGCTATGATCAGAGAAGGTTTGAAAAATGTTGCTGCAGGTTCAAACCCAATTCTGCTCAAACGTGGTATCGATAAAGCGTCAGAAAAAGTGGCAAAATATATCAAAGAGAGAGCCAAGAAACTCTCTGGTAGAGAGGATATTGCACACGTTGCAGCGATAAGTGCAAACAACACAGAGATTGGTGAATTGATAGCTGAAGCAATGGATAAGGTTGGCGAAGATGGTGTCATAACGGTCGAAGATTCAAAGACACTTGAAACATATGTCGAATTCACAGAAGGTATGCAATTTGACAGAGGCTATATTTCTCCATATTTCGTAACTGATGCAGAAAAGATGGAAGTTGAGCTCAAAGAACCTTTCATCCTCATCACAGACAAGAAACTCAGTGCCATAAAACCATTGATACCCATCCTTGAGAAGGTTGCTCAAACTGGAAGACCCATCCTTGCTATTGCCGAAGACGTTGAAGGAGAGGCTTTGACAACACTTGTTTTAAATAAACTGAAGGGTACGCTCTCTGCTTGCGCAGTCAAAGCTCCAGGTTTTGGTGACAGAAGAAAGGCTATGCTCCAGGACATCGCGATTCTCACAGGTGGAACAGTGATAAGTGATGAACTTGGTATAAATCTTGAAGATGTGACGCTGGAGGACCTTGGAAGAGCAGATCTTGTTAGAGTTAAGAAAGATGACACCATCATCATCGGTGGAAAAGGGAACCCAGAGGAGATCAAAAAGAGAATCGCTCAGATAAAATCTCAGATTGAACAGACAACCTCTGAATACGAAAAAGAAACACTCCAAGAGAGGATGGCAAAGCTTGCCGGTGGTGTGGCAGTTATAAAGGTCGGTGCTGCAACTGAAACAGAGCTCAAAGAAAAGAAACACAGAATCGAAGATGCTCTAAGTGCAACAAGGGCAGCTGTTGAGGAAGGTATTGTACCTGGTGGTGGAGTAACACTTCTCAGAAGTAGAAAAGTACTTGAAGATCTTCTCAAAAATCTCGAGGGAGATGAAAAGGTCGGTGCAACAATAGTCTACAAGTCACTTGAATATCCTATCAGGCAGATTGTAGAGAATGCTGGCTATGACGGTGCAGTCGTCGTTGAAAAGGTACTTTCTTCAAAAGATGAAGCCTATGGGTTTGACGCTCTCAAAGGTGAGTACACAGACATGTTCAAAGCTGGTATCATTGACCCAGCAAAGGTCACAAGGAGTGCTCTGCAGAACGCTGCTTCCATTGCCGGAATGTTGTTGACGACCGAAGTTCTTGTTGTTGAAAAACCAGAAGAAAAGAAAGAAACACCCCCTGCAATGCCACCTGAATATTGATCAAGAAGGATGATGATAAGGAGGGCGCCTGCCCTCCTTTTATCTTTGATTAAACTTGTAGTTTTATTGCGCCGACAAAGTTCTTTCAGCAAGTGATTGAATTCATACTCAGTTTGATCTTTCGCTACTGTGATCTTTATAGATTTATCGATCAAAGATGGGACAGTGTTTGAATCATAAAAATAAAGTATGATTTCTTTTCTTGCCTCTTGTAAGTATAAAACAAATATGTGTGTGGTCTTCAATGAATAAGCATGTTTCTTGGACTTCTCAAGTTGAGCATGATTTGTGTAGTCTTTTATTTTAACAATAAAGCAGTCTTTGAAAGCAAAGTTCTCTCCAGACAGCAATCAATTGTTTCTGATGGATGTACTTCAAATCTATGGACCATAGCCCACGAAACCGCTATTCCTTCACTGGCTTTCCGGGTAATTTTTATTTGTTTTGAGCGAACTTGGTATTATGGTTTATAATGAAATGTGGTGCCACGATAGGCGGGGGGTTGGCGGTCCCCTGTAACCCGAAATCCGCCATAGCGGGGCTGAATGCCTATCCGAGGCTGCTTGGGTTAGGAAACGGGTTGTACCAAAGGTGTTGAAGGTTGGGTCCTGTGCAACGGTGGGCTGTGAACCTGGTCAGGTCCGGAAGGAAGCAGCCATAAGCAGTTTCCATCGTGTGCCGCAGGGAAGCCTAACTGGAGCTGGAGGTACAACAACGCCCTGGTCTGAGTAAGTCGAAGATAGGTTCGTGGCACCATTTGTTTATGCCATCCTTGAGGTGAAAGAACAGGGGTGGTATTCTTTTAAAAGCAAATAATTCAAAATCTTGACAATTTATAAAATTAACTATATAATCTCAAAGGGGTGGGCAGATGAAAATTGATCCAGAAAAGATCATGAGATCTATCTTCGATTTAGTTTTGACCTTTTCAAAGATGCTCAACTTCAACAGTGAAATTGAAAATCTCAGAGCCATTGAATTGTATGTACTTTTGTATATTGCACAAAGAGGTCCACAGAAAATGAGTGAGCTTGCACAGACTTTTTCTATGACAAGAAGTAATATAACCTTTCTCACCGATTCACTTGAAGAGAAAGGCTTTGTTGCAAGAGTGAGGTCAGATGAAGATAGGCGTGTCATAATGATCGATTTGACAGAAAAAGGTGAAGGGATTTATAAACAAATTCTTTCGGATTTCTCAAAACTTATAAACGAAGTCTCTTCACACATACCTTCGGAGGATCTTCTCGTAATGGCTGATGGTTTTGAAAGGCTTTCAAGACTTTTCAGGGGGGGCGAAGACCAATG
>JBKBIU010000083.1:0-6253 GCA_046294065.1 Pseudothermotoga sp. | reverse complement strand
TCGAAAGTCTTCACTGCTTCTATCACCGACTTCATATCGTATCCAAGTTCGACAAGCCCCGCTATGACAAGCGTTGCATTGTAAGCGTTATGTAAACCAGGAACATTTATTTGACAGTCAAAAGTTCCATGTTTCGATTCAAGTGAAAATTTTGTACCGTACCTTTGGATATCTACATTGGTTATTCGATAATCACTCTTTGGAGATATTCCATACACAACCTTTTTCACTTTCTTGGTCAGAAGATGTTCATATTCATCACTTATCAAAGCTATACCAGAGTCTTTTAAAAGATCAAAGATGTGAAGTTTTGTTCTGGTATAATCCTCAAAACTTTGGTGAAAATCCAGATGATCGCGTGTGATATTCGTCAGGGCTGCTATGTCAAACCTGATTCCTTCCACTCTTTTCATAGCTAATGAGTGAGACGAAACTTCCATTGCAAAATGTGTACCGTTCCTATCAACTGTAGTTTTCATAGCTCTCAGGATTTCTATAGCACCAGGGGTCGTGTTGTCATGGTGAAATCTGGCTTCACCTAGTATGTCGTAGTAGACTGTACCAAGCATACTTCCTCGGCTTCCCAGTAGGCTCAGAACGTGATGGAATAGGTGTACAGAAGTTGTCTTGCCGTTTGTACCTGTAATACCTATGGTGATAAGATCTCTGAAGGGATATTCATAAAAGCATGCAGCCAATAATGCTTCAGCAAGTCTACTATCACTTACCACAACGTGTGGGAAATCCAACTGGATCGGGCGTTCAACTACTAAAAATGAGACGCCCTTTTTAATTATCTCAGGTACGATGTCATGTGAGTCAAATTTACTACCTTTATGACAAACGAAAAGATAACCTTTTCTCGCCTCTGTCGACTTGTTTGTCATTTCAAGGATTTCCAAATCACCCTTGCCATTCAAAGAAAAACTCAGGCAAATGTCATTGACCACTCTCAGAAGTTCCCTTAGGAGCATCGTACCACCTCTTCACCAGAGCTATTGTAACACCTACTATGAATCTTGACAAGGTTCAGACTTCATGATATGCTAAAATTAGCACTCGAAAGTGGTGAGTGATAAAATGAAACGAGAAGCGAGGATAAATGAACGCCAAAAGAAGATACTTTATTGTGTGGTAAGAGAACATATAGTTACAAGGAAGCCTATCAGCTCAGAACATGTGCTTGAGGCTTCCGATATATCATGCAGTAGTGCAACGGTGAGGAATGATCTCAGAAGGCTTGAATACCTCGGTTATCTACATCAACCTCACACATCTGCGGGGCGAATACCAACAGACAAAGGCTATCGATTTTACGTAGACGAAACCCTTAGTTTGATAAAGGAGTACGCCCAGCACTCAGCTTCTGTTCACTCAAAGTATCCCATGACCTTTGGTGATATGGAGAAAATCCTAACGGGTGCAGCGATTGCATTGTCACGAATCACAAAGGGTGCTGTTATTCTTGAAAAACCAGCCATAGACAAATTGAAAATACTCAGAATATCTATTGCTCCGATAACCAAGACATACAACGTTATTTCACTGATAACAGAGCTGGGCTTAGTCAAATTCATACCTTTTAGAACTTTCCATGAGATAGATTATCTTTCTTTAGAGAAGTTGATGAATGACCTGCTCAGAGGTTACACGATTGAAAACATAGGTGATAGAGAACTAGAAGAGACTGTAGACCAATATCTCTTAGATCTCTGCGAATACTTAGTGAATACTTTGAAAGAAGATTCTTCAAGCAATCTCGTAAAAGTTGGTCTTGATACACTTATAAATGCTGAGTACTTCAACATAGATGAGATAAGAAGACTTTCGAACTTCTTCTCTGATGACCTTCTGTCAAAAGAGATTTTCTCGAGTGCAGAGCAACTTCCAAGAATCTTCATAGGTTCCGAACATGGCATACAAGGTTTAGAGAATTTTGCAATCTTTGTCGATGGCTACAAAAAGGAAGAAAAGCTCATGGGAAAAGTTTTAGTGATAACATCAAAGGTGATCAAGTATGAGGATATCGTTAGTTCATTACGATATATGGTGAGCCGACTCACTGAATATTTCACGGTTGCAACCAGAGAGGAGGGAAAGAAATGATCGATAATGAAAAGCAAGTCACGCAGGAAAACCAAGAGACGGTTGATCAACAACTACTTAAATTGCAGCAAGAGAAAGAAGAACTTCTTAAATACATGAAGGAATTGAAAGCTCAGTTTGAAAACTATAGAAAAGATTCGCTCAGAGAAAGAGAACAAATAATGAAGAACGCGAATGAATACTTTCTTACGAAACTTATACCCATACTGGATGATATGGACAGAGCCTTTAAAGAAGTAGAGCAATCCCATTCTTACAAGAATTTCTACAAAGGGATGGAATTGATTTACAAGAAACTGTGGAAGGTGTTAAACGATGAAGGATTTTTCAAGATAGATACAAAGGAGAAATTTGATCCCTTTGAACATGAAGCAGTAGAAAAAATCGAAACCGACGAGCATGAAGAGTACTCAGTGGTAAAAATATTGGAAAATGGTTACAAGTTCCACAACAAAATAGTCAAACCAGTGAAGGTACAGGTCGCAATCAAGCCAAGAGGTGGAGAAAGTGCCAAGACAGAGTAAAGACTATTACGCGATCTTGGGTGTTTCTAGGGAAGCATCACAGGACGATATAAAGAAAGCTTACAAAAAACTGATCAAACAATGGCACCCAGATTTACATCCAGAGAACAAGAAAGAGGCAGAGGAAAAATTCAAAGAAATACAAGAAGCATATGAGGTGCTGAGCGATCCTAAGAAGAAAGCAATGTACGACCGATTTGGCTACGCTGGAGAAGCTGAATACACGCAACAGAGTTCTGGGAGCCCATTTGAGGATGTGTTCAGAGACTTTGAAAACCTCTTTGGTCGAGACGTCTTCGATATATTCTTCGGGGAACGAGGTACTGAAGAGAGACAACAAACTCGCGGGCGATCCGGTGAAGATATATCGGTCACAGTGGAGATAGATTTCTCCGACTCCCTAACGGGGAAGCAGATCCCTATAGAATATGATAGGTATGAAAAATGTGAAAACTGCGATGGTCAGGGAGTTGAACCGGGCAGTGGATATCAAACATGTCCAAGATGTCACGGAACGGGTGTTATAAGGGAGGAAAGGCGAAGTATTTTTGGAGTTTTTGTCAGTACAAGAACATGTAACAACTGTGGAGGCAGTGGCAGAGTGGTCAAGGAAAAGTGTCATGTATGCGGTGGAACAGGCAGAGTCAAAAAACGAATCAGAACAACTGTGAACATACCAGCTGGAGTTTCAGACGGAACAAGATTGAGAATAGATGGTGCAGGAAATGCTGGATACAGCGGAGGATCTTATGGTGACCTCTATGTCATAGTTCATGTGAAGCCTGACAAGAGATTCAGAAGACAAGATGACGATATCTATATTGATGTATCGATCGATTATGTTCAAGCGATACTGGGAACAACAATAAAAATTGACCTCCCTGCTGGTGGCTCGACTATGCTGAGAATTCCTCCTGGAACACAGCCTGGTACTGTCTTCCGGCTGAAAGGCGAAGGGGCACCTTCAGTTAGAACCAAGAGACGGGGAGACCTGTATGTAACAGTGAACGTCAAAATACCTGAAAATATATCTTCTGAGGAAGCAAGGCTTTTGAAAGAACTGGCAAGGATAAGAGGGACAAATTTGTAGGTTGTTTGAGATCAAAATCTCCTGGCTTTCATTGTCTGTACGGAACATGGCCTTCGAGGATCCTTTTTTCTCCTTTTTTCACCTATTTACAACATTATGAGAACATGATAAAATATAATGTAAACATTTTATGAAAAAGGGGGCGCCAGCCGTGAAGCGCCAGGAGATTCTTAATTTTTTGGAAAAACAACCCACCATCCAGGAAGCTAAAGCCCTCGCTAAAAAACTCGGCCTGAAAGTCAAGAAACGAATGAAAAAAAACGAAGTTTACAAATTGCTCAGGGAACATTCAACTAAACTGCAGGAATTAGAAACACAATCTGAGAGTGCTAAGCAAACGGTTACTGAAAAAATCCATGAAATACCCAGTTCTTATCAATCTGACAGGCTTGTTCTTCTTACCGTGAACCCTCACCTCGTATACCTTTACTGGGATCTTTCACAAGAGACATATGAGAAGATGATCAAAAGTGGTAACACCGTTGTGAGATTATACGATGTGACCTATGTTATATTCGATGGAAAAAATGCGCATCGCGTCTTTGAAGCAGGTGTGGATCTTGGAACATGCCGAAGTTACTATTTTCACGTACCTTGCGCGAATGCTGATTATGTCGCTGAGATAGGTTACAAAGAGCAAGAAAGATTTATACCTGTTCTGAGATCAAACTTCTGCAAAACACCCTCCGATTATCCATCTGCAACAAGTAGACAAAGATGGTTCATCAAAGGCAAAAAGCAGATTGTCACTATTGGAGAAGTTTTGATACAGCCTGTGGAACGTATAAGCATTTTCAGTCCTTCGCGCGCCGTTTCTGGTGGTGGTAAACAATGACGGGATATTTCTGTTTGGTTCTACATTCTCATCTTCCTTATGTTCACCATCCAGAGCATGACACCTTTCTTGAAGAAAGATGGTTTTTCGAGGCATTGATTGAAAGCTATATTCCGCTGTTGATGACATTTGATAAACTTGCAAAGGACAACATACCTTTTAGGGCTACCATATCTCTCACACCACCTTTACTAGAAATGACAAGAACAAACGGGCTCACAGATAAATTCATATCTCACATGAATAAATTGATAGAATTGACTGACAAAGAAATCTCACGTGCACAAAATCAAGAAGAAAAAGACTTAGCCATTTTTTACAAGGACAGACTTGAACAAGTTTTTGATTATTACGGGAATCTCAATTATGACCTTGCCAATGGATTCGCAAAGTATGCTAAGGAAGGTTATTTGGATCTCATCACGTGCAATGCAACTCACGCTTTCTTGCCATTGATGCAGCATCAACCAACAGCAGTTGACGCTCAGATTGGAATAGGTGTGCGAGCATTCAAAGAAAGATTGGGTTTTGCACCAAAAGGAATATGGCTTGCCGAGTGTGGATATTTTCAAGGGCTCGATGATTTTCTAAAAAGACATGGACTGGAGTTCTTCTTTGTGGACTCACATGGTTTCTGGTATGCTGACGAAAGACCAAAATATGGCGTTTACAGGCCTATTATGACTCCCTCTGGTGTCTTTGCTTTTGCAAGAGACCCCGAGTCAAGTGAACAAGTCTGGAGTGCAACAATAGGATATCCTGGAGATTACAGATACAGGGAGTTCTACAGAGATATTGGATTTGATAGAGAGTTCGACTACATAAAGCCTTACATTGATCCAAGCGGCGTGAGAGTAAACACAGGAATAAAATACTACAAAATAACCTCGAAAGAAACCCCTCTAGACCAGAAGAAACTGTACAACCGTGAGGAAGCGTTGTGCGCTGTTAAAGAACATGCCGTGGATTTTCTAAACAAAAAGCTGGCACAGGTTGAAAAACTGTACAATGCCTTTAAGCAACCCCCGGTAATTGTCGCTCCGTTTGATACGGAATTGTTCGGTCATTGGTGGTTTGAAGGACCTGAGTTCATTGAATATTTCTTCAGAGAGGTCGCCAAAAACAGGTCTTTGAGATTAGCGACTGCTTCAGAAGTGTTGGAAAAATTCGACACCTTTCAGATACTCACACCAGCTTCCTCATCGTGGGGATCAGGTGGCTACAACGAAACGTGGTTGAACGGGCAAAATGATTGGATATACTTGCACATGAATGAACTTCACGATCGTATGACGAAAATCGCCAAAGAAAATGTGAACGAGACCAACCCATTGAAAATCAGAGTACTAAACCAAATGCTCAGAGAACTTTTACTTTTGCAATCAAGTGACTGGGCTTTCATTCTAACCACAAGAACGAGTGTCGAGTATGCTGTTAACAGAATCAAAACGCATGTGAAAAGGTTTTTAGATCTTGAAAGTCAGTTTTTGAGCAATAATATAGATGAAGGCTATCTTTCAAAAATTGAGCAAATGGATGCCATCTTTCCTTGGATCGATTATCGTGTATACATGGAACAGAAAATTTGAGAGGAGGGATACAGTGCCCGCGAAATACTATGAAATCAGGTGGCACTCACGAGCAGGACAAGGTGCAAAAAGTGCTTCACAACTTTTTGCAGAGGCGGTTTTGGACATG
>JBKBIU010000082.1:0-6339 GCA_046294065.1 Pseudothermotoga sp. | reverse complement strand
CATGTGACCATATGATACTTTTACAATCTAAGGCACCTGGGCTCGCTTTGAAACTTGCCATGTCCAGCCTTGAAATGTATCGTGAATGGCAAACGGAGCTAGATCAAGACATAGAATTCGCAACGCGTGGTGGAATGATCTTAATTGATAAACCCGAACATTTGTCCATTATGGAGGATTTTGTTTCAAGACAAAAATCAATAGGATTGAATGTAGAAATAATCGATAAAAAAGACGTGAAAAAAAGACAACCCTGGGTCAGTGATCGTGTGATTGCCTCGACTTACTCTCCTGATGATTCCCAAGTTAACCCATTTAGAGTACTCTTCGCATTGGTTCAAGCAGGAACAAGACTGGGAGTTGAGGTTTTAAGAAATGCAGAGGTTGTTCAACTGAAAAGAAAATCTGAATATTGGGAGGTGAAAATCTGTTCAGGTGGAATCTTCTGCTCGCAAACCATCATTGTTGCTGCTGGTGTCTGGTCAAGTGAAGTCGCTCAACTTGTTGATGTACACCTTCCTATAAGGCCCAAAAGAGGTCAGATTATAGTCACAGAGTCTATTGATGAAATAGGTGAAACAGACGCCTGGGACGCGAACTACATAATTTCAAAGCACATTTCTCATTTGGAGCGTGATGAATTGTCGAAAAAGTTGGGCCTTGGTTTTGCTATGTCAAGGACTCACAGCGGTAATTATTTAATCGGTAGTACGAGGGAATATGTCGGGTTCAACAGAAACACAACCTATGAAGCCTTCCAAGCCATAACAAGAAGGGCTGTAGAATTGTTCCCCATCTTCAGCAAAGTGCGTATTATCAGATCCTTTGCCGGCTTGAGACCATCGTGTGATGACGGAAAGTATATCATAGGAGAAGATCCTTCTAATCCCGGGTTCTTCATTGCAACAGGACATGAAGGAGACGGAATAGCCCTTGCACCGATAACAGGAAGGTTGATTTCAGATTTAATTTGTGGCAGAAACCTGGCATTCGACATCGATGAAATCAGCCCAGCTCGTTTTCGCCGCGAAAGAGTTTCAGAAACCTCAAAAAAGTGAAAAATGTCATTTCCTGATCAGCATTCTAAGGGAGGGATTTTGTATGAAAAGGGTTAATTTCATCTTAGTTTTTGTCCTAAGTATTCTCTTAGCTACATCTGTAATTGCTCAGGAACTGAAACCAGTAACTTTGACGTGGGTTGCCGGTGGTGTTGGTGGTGGCTGGTATGCACAGGCTGGTGCAATTGCTTCACTCATCAATCAAAAAGAGCCCAAGATATCGATAAAGGTTGTGCCTGGTGGAGGAGTAGTCAATCCTGTTCAAGTTTCATCTGGTGATGCAGATCTTGGTTGGGGAATAACCTTTGTTGATAAAATGGCTCTTTTGGGAGTACCACCACTCTATGAAAAGCCAAATCCAAAGGTCAGATCACTCGGTGGATATTTTGGTTACTATCATATCCATTTCGTTGCAAGCGCCGATAAAGGAATAACCACCGTTGAAGAACTGGCAAATATGATAAAGGCAGGCAAATCAGTTAGGATAGCAATTCCCATGAAGGGAACATCTGATCTACCTATCGTAGAACGTATACTTAAGTTCTATGGTGTAACGCTGGACCAAATAAAAAAGGCCGGTGGTGAGTACTTTCACGCAACTTATGCAGATATGATAAGCCTATACAAAGACCGTCATGTAGATTTTGTATGTACGCATCTGTCGTTACCAGCGGCGGCTGTTACAGAAATGTTCATTTCCAGAAAATCTGTACTGCTCCCTGTATCAAATGAATGTATCGATGCGATAAGCAAAGAATTGGGTACCGTTCCTCGTTCCTCAGGCCTTTGTGTGATTCCAGCTGGTACATACCAAGGCCAAGACAACGATGTTGCAGCTGTTGTGACGGCTGGTGAGTTGTTGATCAATGCAGACGTACCTGAGATCGTTGCTTACACGATTACGAAAATATTGTGTGAGAATGTACAAGAATTATGGAATGTCCATCCTGCCAACAAGACTTTTGTGCCAGAAAATGGTCCAAAGAATGTTGCAGTACCACTGCATCCAGGAGCAGAGAGATACTACAGAGAAGCTGGCTATCTAAAATGATAAGGGAGCTGGCATGTAAATGAGAGAACTCAAAGGCTGGCAGAGATGGTTTGTGGGTGCGTGGCTCGTTGCCACCGCCCTGTTTCATCTGTACACCGCGACTGTAGGAATATTACAACCACGATTGCAACGAGGTGCACATCTGCTTTTGTTGCTTCCTATGGCATTTCTTCTTTACCCTGCAACGAAAAAGTCACCAAGGGATAGATTTACCTTGCTCGATGTAATTTTGGCTGCCCTATCAGTTTTGCCTTCACTGTATCTAATGATATACAACAATTCTCTGAATATGAGGTTTGAGCGTGTAGATCCCTTGACAACCACTCAGATAATTCTTGGAATCATTGTCATAGTTTTACTTTTGGAGGCCATAAGACGTGCTGTTGTCCCTGCCATGGCGATTTTGCTGATTGCAATGATGGCATATGTCTACATTGCCCCCTATTTACCTGGAATTTTCTACAACAAACCAATGAAGCTTGGCAGATTCGTCGAGATGTTTTATCTGATAACAGATAGTGGAATCTACGGTAGTATTACTGGAATATCAGCAACTGTAGTTGCCATGTTTGTGATCTTTGGAGCTTTTTTGGAATCGACGGGTGTAGGTAATTATCTGACAATGGTTGCGGCACGAATTGCTGGAAAAGGTCCCGGTGGACCTGCGAAAATCGCTGTTGTAGGTAGCGGACTGTTTGGCTCGATAAGTGGTATTGCTGCAAGTAATGTCTATGCAACTGGTAGTTTTACAATACCGATGATGAAAAAAATGGGTTACAAATCCGAATTTGCTGGTGCGGTAGAAGCTGTTGCATCAACTGGTGGGATATTCATGCCACCTGTTATGGGCGCTGCCGCCTTTATAATGGCAGAATTAACAAACATTCCCTACGTGAAGATCTGTTGGGCTGCCTTACTTGGTGCGATTTTTTATTATGTTGCTTTAGGAATCACCGTACACCTTGTCGCGTTGAGAGACGGACTGAAAGGTCTGCCAAAAGAAGAACTGCCATCTTGGAAAAATATCCTCAGAGATTCTTACTTACTGGCCCCAGCTGTTGGTTTAGTATATTTCTTGGTTAAAGGTTACTCGCCTTTCATGGCTGCTTATTACTCGGTTTGGATCTCCGTTGCGATCAGTTTTTTCAAAAAGCAAACAATGATGACGCCTAAAAGAATCCTTTCAGCCTTGGAAACCGGCGGCAAAAACATGATCATCGTAGCCCTGGCATGTGCTGGTGCAGGCATTGTCATAAGTGTATTGACTTACACGGGTCTTGGATTGGGACTTGCCTCAGTCATAACGAGTTTGGCAGGTGGTAAATTGTTGCTTGCGTTGATCCTTGTTATGGTTACATGTCTGATACTGGGAATGGGACTGCCCACAACACCGGCGTATATCATCGCTGTAACGATTGCCGCACCCGCATTACTGAAGATGGGCGTTGATGTTCTAAAAGCTCATTTGTTCGCTTTGTATTTTGCGAAATTGTCTGAGGTAACCCCACCTGTGTGCGTTGCATCTTATTGTGGTGCATCCATTGCCAAGGCTGATCCTATGAAAGTTGGATATGAAAGTTGGAAACTCGGACTAACAGGATACTTAGTCGGCTACATTTTTATCTACAACGACGCTTTATTGATGAGGGGATCAATCTGGCAAATTCTGACGATCGTTGTTCTGATGAGCCTGATTAGTTATCTACTGGCTGTCGGGGTCTCAGGATATTTCAAAAGAAAGTTGAATATTTATGAAAGATTCATCACATTTTTCATACTTGCTTTGGGAGTATGGATTACGGCTTCACCGAAATTTCCAAAGGAAATAGTTGCCATGATCGCCGTTGTTGGTTGGGTAATCTATATGGTTTTGGACAAGACAGTATTCAGGAAAAAGATGGCATGAATCGCAGGGGGTCTCAGATGGCAATTGTTAAAGGTGGAAAAAACATATATGGTTTTAGGCTTGGTGTAATAATGCTTGAAACGCATTTTCCCAGATTACCTGGTGATATAGGCAATGCATCAACCTGGGACTTCCCTGTTCTATACAAGACGATGAAAAAGATAGGTGTACGAGAAGTCATTGAAAATGATCCTGCACCTTTTTTACAAGAATTCATTGAGGCTGCGAAAGACCTTGAAAAACAGGGCGTAAGAGTTATAACTACCTCCTGTGGATTCTTGTCGATCTTTCAAGACCAGATCGCCCAAGAACTGAATGTTCCTTTTATAAGCTCCGCATTGATCTTGATACCTATAGTACACAAGATGATTGGGAAAAAGAAAGTTGGAATCATCACTGCCAACAGTCAGGCTCTGAGTCCATTACACCTTCAGGCGATCGGAGCGCAAAATGTACCGATCGTTAAGGTGGGAATCGAAGACACAGAATTTGGCAAAACTTTGCTCTACGATAGATGGGAAATCGATATAGAGGTTGCACGAAAAGAGATGATTGAAAAAGCAAAAAAATTGATTTCCACAGACTCCGATATTGGTGCAATTATCCTTGAATGTACAAACATGCCTCCTTTTGCGAGGGATGTCAGATTGGTGACGAAGTTACCTGTTTTTGACATCGTGAACTTGATAAATTTTGTGATTCTTTGCATTGACCTGAACCGATCAGTCAAAACGAGGTGGTTCGATGAATCTTATTGAGAAACATCCTATACTGCAGTTCACGCACAACAAAAAAGTGAAATTCACGTTCGACGGTAAAGAAATGGAAGGTTTTGAAGGAGAACCAATAGCAGCTGCATTACATGCTAATGGGATTAAGATCTTGAGCTATACCGAGAAGTATAAAAGACCAAGAGGGTTTTTTTGCGCCATCGGAAAATGTTCCTCATGCTTTGTGATTGTTGATGGTGTACCAAATGTTCGTTCCTGCATTACTCCTTTAAAAGAAGGTATGGTGATACAGACCCAGCGCGGGAGAGGAAAATTCTTCCAGGAGGTGCAAAAAGATGAAGACTGATGTCCTTGTAATCGGTGGTGGACCGGCGGGCTTGTGTGCCGCCATAGAAGCAGCCTCCTTTGGATGTAAGGTAGCTTTAGTTGACGAATCCTTGGCACTTGGGGGACAACTAATCAAACAAACACACAAATTCTTTGGTTCAAGTGACGAATTTGCAGGCACAAGAGGAATAGAGATTGCAAAAAGGTTAACTGAACAGATAAATAGTCAAAGGGATCACATAGAAATCTTTCTGAATACTTCAGCTGTTGGTTATTACCATGATGAGAAACTTGTTTCATGTATGACTGCTGAGCAAAAATTGTTCGTAATAAAGCCAGAAAAAATTGTCGTTGCCACAGGTGCTCTTGAAAAGTTAATACCATTTCCCGGTAATGATCTACCGGGTGTTTACGGTGCCGGCGCGGTCCAAACACTTATGAATGTTTACGGAGTCGTTCCGGGGAAACGAGTACTCATGGTTGGCGCCGGTAACATCGGCTTGATTGTGAGCTATCAGCTACTTCAAGCTGGCGTCGAAGTTGCTGGAATAGTAGAATTTGCACCCAAGATTGGCGGATACTGGGTTCACGCTGCAAAGGTACGCAGACTTGGCGTTCCTATCTATCTCAGACATACTGTCAAAAGAGCTCTCGGAGAAAAATGGGTAGAAGGTGCAATAATACAGGCTATCGACGAAAAAGGAGATTGGAAAGGAGAAGAGAAAAAGATAGAATGCGACGTCATATGCTTAGCAGTTGGTTTGAGCCCAACCTGCGAGCTTTTATGGCAGGCAGGATGTGAGATGGAATACGTTTCAGAACTCTCAGGTTATGTTCCAAAAAGGGATGAGACGATGAGAACCACACATCCTGATATCTGGGTTGCAGGGGATGCCTCTGGTATAGAAGAAGCCTCAAGTGCCATGATAGAAGGTAAGATTGCAGGACTTTCTGTGGCATATTCACTGGGCAAGGTTGAAGAATTTGTTTTCAAAGAAAAGTTGGCTAAGTTCTGGGGAAAGCTGAACCTATTGCGTGGCGGCGAAACCTCTCAGAAGATAAAAATAGGTGTTGAAAAGGTGCTTTTAAAGAAGGATGACAAAGCTAATTGCTTAGACATTCAACGTTGTGCCCAAGCAAGATCAGAATCACAAGTAATACAATACGATGAGAAATTTCTTAGTGGAGTGCTAAATGATCAAATGGTTGAATCTGTTCTACCGCCTGAGGGATTGTGGAAAAACAAGAAGGGTGGTTTTGTAATAG
>JBKBIU010000081.1:0-6380 GCA_046294065.1 Pseudothermotoga sp. | reverse complement strand
TTCAAAGTTATTACCTCATTCTGGTTATTTTTCTGCTTTCTATCTACACTTTTCATATTTTGACATCCTATAACGTTGGTAGAGCACTCAAAGCGATAAGAGAAAATGATCTTGTTGCGAGAACTTTTGGAGTAAACTTAACATACTTTAAAGTCTTAGCCTTTGTCATAGGTTCCGCTTACGCCGGCTTGGCTGGTGCCCTGTATGCTCACACAGTTGGCTATATTGCGCCAAGCAACTTTGGCCTGTCAAAATCATTAGAACTGCTGGCTATCGTTGCCATTGGGGGTATGGGTATAACCTTTGGACCAATCATTGGGGCATCGCTTTATACAATCTTGCCATTCTTTTTCAGTAGAGTGAATTTTTCTCTTTCCATAATCTTTGGATCGATACTGGTTGCAACTGTCCTTTTTATGCCCCGTGGCATTGGTTATCATTTGTACAGTCTTTTGCTCAAATACGGTGAACTTCCTTTAGTCTGGATGAAGAGGAGAAAAAGGTCTAAGGAAGGAAAATATATACAGCTATCCTTTGGAAGGATACATTATTACGAAAATCGTTCCGACGGTAGGGTGATATTGTGTATTCATGGTAATTTTGGTTCCTACAGGTGGTTCAAACCCCTTGCAGAAAAATTACCTGATTACAGAGTTATAGCAGTTGATCTACCAAATTTCGGTGATTCTTCAAGAGCCGATAGTTCACTTGATTTTTATGCTCGTGCTGTACAGGAATTCATTGAAAAGATGCAAATAAAACCCATTGTCATAGCTCATTCCCTGGGTGGAGCCGTTGGAATGTTGCTGGCTTTGAAATATTCAAATTCTGTGCAATCTCTCATACTTGTTGATCCATGTCCTGTTGATGGACTTGTAACACCAACGGAGAACATGCCGTATCTGGAATTATACAGAACGAACAGGTCGATCTTGAGAAAATCAATCCTTGGACTGTTGAAGACCGTAAAAGACAGAAAATTTATTGAAAATCTTGTGGACGACGCCTTGAAAATGAATCCTGAGAGCATATATAAACATGCAATTGAACTGGGGCAATTTAATATCACAGAAAGAGTAAAACAGATAAAGATACCTGTTGTAGTCGTTTGGGGAAATCTTGATCCTCTACTGACTAGCAGACAGATGAAGGACACGTCTGAGTTTTTGAATGCGGAATTGAAGATACTGAACAACATTGGACACACGCCATTTGTAGAAAATCCAGATCTTTTCATAGAAAGCATAAGGAGTTATCTACAAGGAGGTTGAAAAGATGATATATGCAAAAATCATTTCTTCGGGCATGTATGTTCCACAAAAGAGCATGACTAACAAGGAATTTGAGCAGATCACCAACATGATTATCGATCCATACTTCACTGAGCAGATAGGTATCAACCACAGACACATATCTCAATCTCACGAAACACCAACATACATGGCAGCTGAAGCGGCGAAAAGAGCGCTCGAAAGAATAAATATGAAACCAGACGAGATTGATTTGATAATAGTTGGTACCGATACACCCGAGGCTATTTCACCGCCAGATGCAGCGCGTGTTCAATACCTCATTGGTGCCAGTAAAGCCGAACCATTGGCTTTCAATGTTAATGCTTCTTGTGCGAATGGAGCTTTGTTACTTGACATTGCTTCAAGATATATAGCACTTGGAGATTACAAGAATGTCTTGGTTATTGGCGTGTATGCAATGACAAAATTTCTTAGTTGGAAGTATTCCTGGGAAGCTCTCTTTTCAGACGGTGCTGGGGCATTGATACTCACAGCCGATGAAAAACCTGGATATCTCGGAAGTGTCTCAAGATGCGATGGTAGTTGGTGGTACAACTGGGGTATTTACATGGGAGCTGGAACCATGAATATCGAAGGTATTGACAGAGGTTTGCACAAACTCGATCTGAGGGCTGCTTACCCCGCCACTGTCAACGAAGAAGGCTGGCCAATGTTGATCAACAAACTTTTAGAAAAGTGCAGGATTTCCAAAGAAGAGATTGGCATGATCTTTTTCACACAGGTTAGAAAGAAAACTATACTCAAAGTTATGGAACTACTTGGTCTGAGTGAGGACAAGACTCACACGATAATGGATAAGTATGGCTATACCGGCTCTGCCTGTGTCTATATGGCATATGATGATGCCCTCGATTGTGGAAGATTGAAAGACATGAATGGCAAGATCATGATCTTCTTAACTTCGGGGGTAGGATTTCAACAAGTTGCGGTGGCTTTCAGGGGGTGAAAGTTTTGTTCAAAACAAGTGACAAAATTGCAATTGACTACGAGATAAAAGGTGAATCTGATGAAGTTGTTGTTTTTCTAAATGGTATCTTCATGCATTACAACAGTTGGTATTATATTGCAGATCAGATCAAAGACAGATACAGATTGCTACTTCACAATTTCAGGTGTCAGTGGACCTCACAAAATGGTGCATGTAGTTTTGATAGACACGTTGAAGATCTTTGCGAGTTACTCAATCATCTTAAGATCGGTAGGGTACATTTGGTTGGTACATCTTACGGTGCAGAGGTTGGCATGTTCTTTGCTGTGAAATATCCCAAAATGATCAAATCCTTAACGATCATAACAGCTACAGCTACGATAACACCTTCTATGAAATACAGAGCTCTGAGATGGAAAGATGGAGCGACAAGCAAAGATCACGAAGTATTTGTTAGAAGTTGGATCAATGATGTATACAGCGAACAATTTCTTGATAAACACCCCAATCTTTTTGAAACGATAGTTCAGCGTATGGAAGGATTCAATTACGAGGGCGCCACGAAGCTATTGGATGCTTTCCTTGAACTTGAGCACAGCTCTTTGATAAATCAGCTTTCAAAAATAAGTGTACCAACTCTTGTGATTTCTGCACAACTGGATCATATAAAACCACCATTTTTTTCAAAACAAATAGCACAACAGATACCCAATTCCAAATATATTTGTATCCCTGACTGTGGCCATGCAGCAGTGATCGAAAGGCCAAAGGAAGTGCTTTTTTTAATAGCAGCACAACTGAGTTCAAACTTTTGATTGTGTATTTTCAGAGAAAGTAAGGCTCTTTTAACCTCTCGTTGAGAAAATTTCTAATGATTTGGGTTTTTAAAGTTCTAAGAACATCTAAAAAATCAGTATGTTCAGATTAAAGAACATGGAAGTTTTTTCACGAAAAATCAATATAGAAATCAGATGCAATGGAGATTGAAAATCTCAAACCAAGGTAGGAATTATTGTGTCCTGTTGATGAGAATTTCCTTTGTCAATACTATGCCAGATATCAATAATCCGACAGAGCTAGCCCAATACAAAACAATGAGTGCTATTATGACGATCCACAAGTAAGCTGGTTTACCAGTTCTATCCATAGCTAATCCTGATACAACGGCTATAGACTGTGACAAAACCAATGATATAACAAATAGAATCAAGTTGGCAAGCGTTGATTTAAATCCTTTCTTTTGTCTGTATGCAACGTAGGTTATGAAAGTCCCTCCACGATGATCAACATAAAAAGCTCCATGGGTATTAGAAAATCGAAGCGAGGGACTTTATCTCTGATGGTACTGATGCTAGTCAGTAATGAAAAGAAAATTGGAAGGAATACAAAAACCGTTCCAATAACTGCAAAAGTTTTCGTCAAGATCTTTCCCGTTTTCATAACATCATGCCTCTGAGATACACAATTATCAGTTGCAGATACATTACACATCCTTCTCAAAACGGAAGGAGTAGTTCGTTTTCAATGTTTCAGGTTCATTTCGAGCCATTGTTGATAATCCTTATCCACATTTTTCACTTCAATACTGAAAATCGCTGGAACTGTGTAAGGATGAAGTTCTTTCAATCTTGTGAATAAATCTTGTTCTTTGAACTTACTGGTTTTTAGAATCGCGGCATATTCATTATCTTCTGTAATCTTGCTGTCCCACCAATACCCTGAGCTGATCTGAAAAATGTTGAAACATGCGATCAGTCTTTCTTCTAAAAGCTTCTTACATAACTCTAATGCTACTTCTTTGTTCGGAAAAGTTGTGTAGATTATGATCATATAATCACTCCCTTTTGATTAACTGGTAATAGAAATCTATCATCTTTTTGTAATTTTCTATTGAGATTCTTTCGTTTTTCCCATGAACTAATTTCATTTCCTCGCTGCTCATCAAAATTGGAGCAAACCTGTAGATCTTTGAACTTAGATCTTTATAATGCCTTGAGTCCGTGCCACCGATTGTAAGAAATGGTGTTACGACTGCTTGAGGAAAGATATCATTTATTGTCTTAGAAAGTGATTCAAAAAACGTTCCTTCAAAATTTGAAGAAATCACAGGATCTGAAACTTCCCACCTTTCGTTTTTCATAACTTCTATATCTAAGTCTGACAAGAGATTCTTGAGACGATCAAAAACCTGTTGTGCAGTCTCACCTGGAATGATCCTAACATTGACTGTTGCCGTTGCCAAGTCTGGTATGACGTTGTCAGCCATTCCCGCTTTGACAATGGTTGTGCACATGGTTGTTCTCAACATTGCGTTTGCAGAAGGACTTCTCGCAATAGATCTTTCGATGAAGGGCAAAAATAATCTGGGGTTTTTTAAAAAGATACTACTTGGAAATGACATATATTTTGATATAGTTTTGAAAAACGTCTCAACAGCTTGTGTCAATACAGCTTTACTTTTGTATGATGACACCCGTTCAATAGCTTTCGCCATTCTTTCTACAGGCGAATTGCGCTTTGGAGCAGAGGAGTGTCCACCGTCACCTCTTGCTATCAAATCAAAACTTGCAAGCCCCTTTTCTGCAACACCAACGAGTGCGAGCGGTACCTTGATTTGAGGCACGAAACCTTCTATGATGGCGGCACCTTCATCAAGTATGGCATCAAATTTTATATCTCTTGATTTGAAATGTTCTGCTGTTTTTCGAGCACCAAGGTAGCCCTTTGTTTCTTCATCAAAGCCAAAGGCAATGTAGATACTTCTGTTAGGAGTAAAACCTTCACTGAGTAGTTTTTCCACAGCTTCAAGAATTGCCATCACACAGCATTTATCATCGAGCGTTCCTCGTCCCCAAATATACCCATCTCTTATTTCACCAGAAAAAGGCGGAACCACCCAATCTCTTTCTTCTGCTGGCACCACGTCCATATGAGCCAAAAACAGGACAGACCCTTCTCTTTTACCAGTCCAATTGTAGATCAATGAATAATCATTGATCTTTTGCACCTTCATCCTTTGGTAGACAAGGGGAAATGACTTTTCTAAAAAGGCGTGAAAATTGGAAAACTCTTGCCAATTTCCTGATACTGTCTTAAATCTTATCGACTGAGAAAGTCTTTCTATTGCTTCCATCATATTACCTCCTGGGCAAGAATGAAGGTTCGAAGATGTTACATATTTAGATTAACACAAAATCTTTATGTTAAGATCTGAAACAGAATAGGAGGGATCTTCTTGAAGAGTTATCGAAAGGAACTGTGGTTCCACACCAACAAGAGGAGAGATTTTATAAATATCACCCATGAACTTGAAAAGTGCGTAAAAGAAAGCGGTATAAATGAAGGATTGCTCTTGTGCAATGCCATGCACATTACGGCAAGTGTTTTCATTAATGATGATGAACCGGGCCTTCATCAAGATTTTGAGAACTGGCTCGAAAGATTGGCCCCTGAAAAGCCCTACTCCCAATACAGACACAATGACAGCTTCGAAGATAACGCAGACGCTCATCTTAAAAGAACTATAATGGGCAGGGAAGTAGTGGTAGCTGTAACGAATGGAAAACTTGATTTAGGGCCATGGGAACAGATCTTCTACGGTGAATTCGATGGAATGAGAGATAAAAGAGTTCTCGTTAAGATAATTGGTGAATAATCTATTCGTCACCTTGGGTTTTATATTGTATTGCTTCAGCAACGTGATTGAGCTTTATTTGTTCGCTTTGCTCAAGATCGGCAATAGTTCTTGAAAGCTTCAGTATCTTATCGATAGACCTTCCCGAAAGGTTGTATTTTGCGACAGCCAATTTTAAAAGATCTTGACTCTTTTCATCAAGCTGAACGAATTTCTTAAGAACCTTTGATGAAAGCTGCGAGTTGGAAATAAACCCGCAATCAGCATATCTTTTTCGTTGAATTTCCCTTGCTTTCATTACCCTTTCTCTGATTTTCTCGCTGCTCTCAGAAACATTTTTTGAAAAATATTCTTCAAATTCCATTTTTTGGACCTGAACGATGATGTCTATTCTATCCAAGATTGGACCAGATATTTTCTTGTTGTATCGAATGATATCGTAAGGTGAACAGGTACAGGTTGCTTTGGCATCTCCGTAATTTCCACATGGACAAGGGTTCATTGC
>JBKBIU010000080.1:0-6490 GCA_046294065.1 Pseudothermotoga sp. | reverse complement strand
CTTTCGAACTAACCATCCACATGAAGGGTTGGCTCAAGGTTACAGGTTTCTTCCCCGCTTCTCCAGCCGGAAACAGCGTGTAGTAAAACCAGCTTTCAACCTCTTCTGGGGTCAGTCCTCTTGTTTGACCCGTCTTTGGATCGGTGTAATAATTCTTTGTCTGCCATTCTGTCCAATACCAAGTTCCACCAATATCAAAGAGAGTCTTGCCATCTACTATAGCAGGGTGGACCTGTTTCGCCCAATCCCAAGCCATCATGTCACTGGGCAACAGTTTTTCTCTGGAAAAAACATACTCGATCGTCAGCCACTTGTATACAGGTGATACATCGAGAACCAATTTGTTAGTCTTTGAATCGTACAGCGTGCCACCAAAGGCAAGTATGAACTGCATCAAATCAGGATGGGCAGTACCTCTTCTGTGAATCAAACCCCATTCAGATGTCTGTTTGTTAACAGTTTCTTTTGCCCATTTGTACACATCTAGCCATGTAAATTTTCCCTCGGCAACCTTTTTGTCCAGATCGGTCAGATCCAATCCTACCTTGGCAGCGATGTCTCTTCTGATGTAGAATGGTCGCGCCTCTGTGTCCTGCGGGAGCCCATATAAACCACCTTTGTATCTTGCCGCATCAACCTGTGTGGAATAAAAATCAGCCATGAAGTCACCGTATTTTGCAGCATATTTGCCGATATCTAACAAATAGCCTTCCTCGGCTAGTGACGCGATGTACACGTAGGAGTTAACAAGGAAATCTCCCGCCGTTCCAAGTGGTTGTTTGCTAAGGAATTCTTGATACATCTGTGTGAAATCAAGTTCATATCTAGTTTCGCGAATGGTAATTTTGACCTTAATATTATTCTTTGACCAAATGTTGTTTATCCTACGAGCAGCCTCGACTATTCCCTGGACTCTGATAACACTGTTTGGATCACCCGAACTCCAAACACTGTAGCGAACTTCGCTGATCCCGTTTTTCTCTAAATTTCTGCCAACCTCTATAATGCCTTCTTCAAGACTCTTGGCAAACATAAGTACACTGACTAGAACAAGCAGCAACACAAAGAATTTTTTCACAGCTATCCCTCCCTTTGAGAAAAGTTTATATTAAGCTATCTTGCACGATTTACTTTTGCTTTGAAACTCCTCAATGATTGAGATATTCTGACTTTCCGATCGCAGAGCTTATTATAACAGACCCAGCCATAAAATGTCAACGTTTCGAAAAATAAAATCAAAACTTACAACAGTAATGAAACATCTTTTGAAAGAGAGGTAATCCATTAAACGTTATTAAACAAGGCTCTACGTTGAATTATTCCTAAATGGACAACCTTGCTTTTCTATGAACAGGATAAGACATAAATTTTAATACACATTTGAAATTTGCAAAAGAAAATTGACAAATCCAGTCTAAGAAATCAAGACAACAATAGATTTACTCATCTTTTCATGAATGAAATCTTGTTGCCAAAATGTTCCTGCTGAAGATCAACCAATTGAACCTTTCCCATCTCCATCTAAGATACTTATGAATGGCTTACTTCAGTCATCACTAAGACACCTGTAAAAATAGACCTATCTGATAATAAAAATTAAATTCACCAAAAGACGACAGAGTAAGAGTATCAAAAACTTTACTAAGCAGTTTTGAAACCTTTTCATAACACCGTGACGCCCTATTCAGTAAACCTTTAAGTCCATAAACCGCTGTCAGCAAAAGGTAGTGTAATCTTAAATCAGAACTCTTGTGATACAAAGAGACGGCATATGGCTACAAGCCTTTCATTTCGGAAATTATCGATTTTGTCTCAACCAGATATTCATTGGTGGTAGGTTCAGCAAATATGGGACTTGGCGTGCGTTACATGGCACCACCTTGGCCACTCAACGACTATGCAAAAAGTGAAATGTATTTCAAAGAGGCACAAAAATACATTGGCAACTACTCTGGACTTTATTTGAATTGGGGATATCTGTATTTGAAAATGAACAACAGAACAAAGGCACTAGAAACCTTTAAAAAGTACTCACTTTAGAACCAAATGAGCCTTTCCTAAAAGCACATGAAAAGAATCTTTGAACGGCAAAAGAACCAAAACCTTATAAATAAACTAAAGATGGGTCTTAGATCCAAAGAAATTTCCTAAGAAGAATTCAACCACAAAGAAGGTTCACGATCCTGCCGAAAACTTGAAAATCGTCAAAGTATGAGTAACTTCTTTGTTATAAAAAAGGGCTGCAAAAGCAGCCCTTTCTCATTTCCATTTTGTCAAATCTAGTTCACCCTCTGTTTTTGTGACAATCGATGTTCCAACCAAGTCTCCAGTGACGTTCAAACATGTTCTTCCCATGTCGAGTAATGCATCTATTCCAAGTATCATGGCGTAAGCTGCGGCAACCTTTGTTCCAGGATCAACTTTGAAACCAACTGAATTGAGTACCATTAAAAGCATTATGGCGCCAGCACCTGGCACACCAGCAGTTCCTATGGAAGCAAGAGTGGCCGTGATTATAATAGTCAACTGCTGGGCAAAAGTAAGATTGGCACCAATCGCAAAGGCTACGAAGATTGCACACACGCCCTGATATATAACCGTACCATCCATGTTTATCGTTGCACCCAATGGAAGGGTAAATGATGAAACGTTCCTTGGAATACCGAGCTCATCGGCATTTTTCAAAGTTACAGGTAGGGTTCCACTTGAACTTCTTGTGACAAAGGCTGTTAGCATGGCTTCTTTAGCCCCTTTCAGAAATCTCAGAAAGGAGAGTTTAACCGAGCCAAGTGCTAATCCGTACGTAACGAATAAATGTATTGCCAGTGCTACGTAAACCGTTAATGTAACCATTCCGAGCGGTCCAAAGGCTTTTGCACCCTGATTCCCAAACACGACGGCTATCAAAGCAAAAACACCTATCGGGGCATACTCTAAAACACCACGAACTATCTTATACATTGTCTCAGCTGCAGCATCACAGAATTTGAATACCAAAGTAGCGCCTTCAGATAATCTCTCATCTTTAGCATCTCTCAAATAAGAAAGAGCGATCCCAAAAACAAGTGCAAAGAAAATTATCGGTAGTACATCACCCTTTGCGAGTGAATCAACAGGATTTGTAGGGACGATATTCAAAAGCGTTTGAATAAGGGATGGTTGCGTCAGAGTTCGGCCAGGGGCTTCCCCAGGAAGAGTTATGCCAGAACCAGGTCTGAAAATATTTGCCACAATCAGTCCTATTGTGACAGCGATGACCGTTGTTACTAAGTAGTAAATCATTATCTTGACTCCGACCTTGCCGAGCTTTGAAGGTTTTATACTTGCTGCTCCGGCAACCAACGAAAAGAATATCACTGGAACAACGATCATTCTGAGTAATCTGATGAAAAGATCACCTAATGGTGCAATACTCTGGATCTTTGGCCCTACTATGAGTCCTACGATCGCTCCAAGGACTAATCCGATCAGAATTCTTACAAGAACATTTGTACCAAAATACCAACCCAAAACTCCGCTTTTGCCCTTCGCCACTTGCTACACCTCCTCGGAAACAACTACGAAAACATTATATAACAACCCTAATTTCCTATGCAAACTCAAAACTTCTTTTTGATTATCCTCTCGCAGTGCACCATAAACTTTCTTATCAGTATTAAGGGAAACGCAATTACTCTATACCAAAAACAGCGCGAATGCCCAATATTTTTAAGAAAAGTACATTCAATTGGAAATTATACCTTTTAGCACCAATGTTTTGTTATCACGTCCCTGATTTGGGCGAATATTACTGTGATGAAAACATTGGTCACAGTCATGGCAGAATTTTTCACATAAACTGAAAGTCCGAACTTATGAAGCCTTATGGGCCGCCAATCACTTAGTCAATTTTGAATTTGGTGTAGCTACCACATATGTCAAATCTTTTCCAGCAAGTGCCATTTGAACAAAGACATAAGCCTTCGATTCTCAAACTCTTGGTGTAATTTGAATCATTATCAATATCTAAATTTCACGTATGCTTCCATCAACCCCGTGATCAGCTTCTTTAATCTTTCTCTGAAAGTCAATACAGCATGTCAAATATCCCATCTCAAGCTCTGAAATTTTTTTAATTTTGATCATATATTTAAAAATCATGCTGTTCTTTTGTGTGCCAAGATCAAACTTAGCCAAAAATACAATATTTACTCACAAAGTTACTCTCTTAAGTATGAAATCTACCCCACATTCCTGACAAGTTAGTACAAGAGGTTTACGGGTTTGCACGGGAAGGTCGTTTTTAAAATCTCTTTTTCCAAAAAGCTTTAGCAAAGTTTCTAAGATCAGTTAAAAAGATGTGGTTTATGCTATGACAGTTGATCGATGATGTGGGACCATTCTAATTTTTTGTTTTTTTGTTACCATCCTTGATCCAGTTTACTGAATTTCATATATTGCGATTTTTCAGCAGCATGATCTTTACGATCTGAGAAATTTAATGTATAATTTTTGCGCAAGAATCGTTTTGATCATTGACTGTTCATAACCAGTCAGCCGATGGGGGTAAACTAATGTACAAAAAAGTTATCATGACGGGCGGTATCTCTGTCCTCAGACCAGGGAAGTATCTGATGAAACAAGTCTCAAGAATTAATCATTTGAGAGATTTGGTTTAGCAAGGTAAAGAAACCTTAGAGAAAGCAAAGATAGAATTGGAAAATATTAATTTTGTCATTGAAAATGAAAATTACAAGAATGTGAGTGCCGAGTTCTCAATGATAAGTCACCTGTACGAAAAGTCTTATATAGACAGCAGTTGTGAAGTTACGATAATTCACACTGATACCATAGACGGGATATTATCGGCGGCACTGAACAGGAAGGTAATTAAACAAGAATTTGAAATAAGCGTTAGACTGCTTGAGGTGAAAGATATTGATGTATCGAACAACGAAAGACTCAGGGCAAGCCTTGGAGAATTTTTGGAAAAACTTTCTCAGGAACTGGTCCAAAGCTACAAGGAATACACCTTTCTTGCGCCTATTGGCGGATACAAGGTAATGACTTACTTAGCTTACATCGTGGGCTCGTTTTACGGAGTTAGAACGGGCTACATGTATGAGGAAAGCCAAGTTCTAATAACGATTCCACCCATTCCAATTTCTATACACGTCGATTGGATATTGGCAAAGACAGATCTTCTAAAGAGAATAATAAATGAAGAAATTTTATCTTATTCAAATCTAAGCAGAGATGATAAAGATTTCATCGACGAAAACATATTCTTTTTTGAAAAGGTTCAAGACAGGAAGGATACTTTGATTGCTTTGAACGCCTTTGGAAATTTCATCTTGAAAGACTACTTTAAAACTGAGAAGTTTGTATCTACCAAGGTACTTGATTATTTTGAAAACAACAAATACAAGAGCTTTGTTGAATTCAATTTCATGAATCTGATCAGGAAGGTCAAAAGTTTTTACAGAGACGGCAACAAAGACAAAAAAATAATGGGTGAACTAATGCACAATAAGCAGTTGGGATTTGACAAACCATATGTGTACAAAGGTTCCAGCAACGGTAGTTTTGTCTTTAGATGTATTTGGGACTACGATTTGGAGAAAGACGCTATTTACATTGACAAGATATGGTTGAATCACGCCATGTATGAAAAAGATATCGACGAGATCAAGAAACATGGATACATCAAACCCGATAAATTTGTGCAGATAGATATTTGAAAGAGCTAATTTTACTCACTTCACTGTTTCAAAAAACAGCAATCACGACCAAGAAGCAAAGGTTACGCCAAGAATCTTTAGAACATCTTACTTGTGACTTCAACTTAGACTGTTTGTGATTCCATTTGATTTTCTCATATAAGGTATCTGCTACTGTAATTATCTTGTAAGAATTTCACAGAACCATTTTAGGAGAAGATTCTAAAAATTTGCTACAAGTTATGCATGGAGAGACTTCTACAATTGTAATGCTTACGTTCGTAATTTACAAAGAATTTTGAAAGCGGTGAGAAATCCAAGATGTTCCAAAAAGCCACCTTTATCAAAAGGCTAAACAGGTTCACCGTTGTTTGCCAAATCAATGGTCGAAAAACACAAGCCTATCTTCCAAATCCTGGAAGACTTTGGGAGATACTGATCCCTGGAAAAACTGTTTATTTGAAAAAACAAGAAAAAGGTTTACCTTTCATTCTCTGGGCTGCTGAAAGGCAAGGACAAATAATGTGTCTTGATACTCAATACACAAATGAGGTTGCAAAGACTTTGATTGAGAGCGGGGCAATAAAAGATTTGGAAGGTTACCTTATAAAAGGCAGAGAATACAAAATCAACGGACACAGAATAGATTTTCTTTTGACCAACGGGGTGCACGATTTAATTTTGGAGGTCAAATCTTGCACACTTTTTCATGATAGCATTGCCATGTTTCCCGATGCTGTAACGCTACGGGGAAGGAAGCATCTTGAAATTCTGTCAAAGAGAAATGGAGC
>JBKBIU010000079.1:0-6514 GCA_046294065.1 Pseudothermotoga sp. | reverse complement strand
GCTATGATTTTTTCAACTCCCTCCATGTTGTCCTCTGTTTTAAAGGTTTCAGTTATACCTCTGCCAGCGTAAAGATCGTAGATCTTTCCCACACCGTATACAGGAATATTACTCTGTGTGAGTACATCGAGTAACATTTCGTCCTCTGGTCCGAGTGAATAATCGTGTCTTCTCGGTGTTCTCACGTAGTTTGGATATTTACCAGTAAAAGGCCTTGCAATGACCCTTCCCACTTTGTAACCCATCTCATCGAGCATTCCTCTCGCAATTATGCAGTATCTGTAGAGCTCTTCAATGGGAATTATCTCTTCCTTAGCGGCTATTTGAAAGACACTGTCGGCCGATGTGTAAACTATGAGCGCACCTGTTTTTTCGTGCTCAGGTCCAAGTTCTTTTATAATTTCCGTCCCCGATGCTGGTTTATTTCCTATGACTCTTCTCTTTGTTCTTTTTTCGAATTCTTCTATAACCTTTCTTGGAAAACCATTTGGAAAAAGATCAAAGGGCTTTTTCAAGACGATTCCAGCGAGCTCCCAATGTCCAGTTGTTGAGTCTTTACCAGGACTTTTTTCTAGCATGACACCGTATGCTCCCATGGCTTTGGCTCTTGGAATACCTGGTATGTCATCCAGATTTCCAAGTCCCATCTTTGCCAAATTTGGTAGATTCAAGCCTCCAACTGCTTTTGCAGTATTCACAAGTGTATTGCTACCTTCATCGTTGTATTGGAAGGCATCGGGCATCTCACCTATGCCAACGCTATCCAGTACGATCGCTATTATTCTCACTGCCAAATCCTCCTTTTTGCGCTGATGGTCTTTTGCCCGGGAAAGATCAAAAGAAAGATAACTAACCCAAGTGAAAACCATATAATAATGTCACCAGTTTTGGAGTAGATTGTAATATCTCTTCTTGGCATGAGTTCAAAGACTATCCTTTCGAACTTCCTTGGAGTGGCTGTCTTGAGGATCCTGCCGTAAGGATCTATCATACCCGTTATACCAGCGTTCGCAACTTGTATGACTTGTCTTCTTGTTTCGACTGCCCTTATGACAGATTTTGCAAAGTGCTGTTTGAGAGCCACGTCGAAGACGAACCAACCATCGTTTGTGCAAACTATGAGTACTTGTGCACCATTTTTTACCAATTTTCTCGATGGCTCTGAAAAATAGGATTCAAAACATATCTGGACACCCAAAGGAGGGTAATCTCTAACGGAAAGTGGTCTGTATTCTTCACCAGGTTCAAAATAAGAAAGACCACGAAGAAACGAGAAAATTCCAAAGATTTTTTCATATGGTAATGTCTCGACAAAGGGGAATAGTTTCACCTTTGAATATCTATCTACAAAACCGTTTTCATTGACAAGAAAGACAGAATTGTAGGTTTTTGAGTTGTAAGATACAGCACCTATCAAAAGGTCCAAATCGTTCTCTTTACACAAGTCTATGAGCTCAGTTGCCACAACACTGTTTCTTGGGTCAAAGGAAAAAACATCTTCTGGCAGAACGATCACCGAATCCTTAGTCTGCACCAAGAATGGTTCGAACTGTCCAAAAAGGTGCAATGGATCTTCTTTGTACTTTGTTTCTTGGGAAAGATTTGTTTGAATAGCAACGATGGTTTTATCAACACTTTTCGCCAATGGCAGATAAAGAGAAACCATATAAGAAAGAAAAATTATCACGAGCGTATTGAAGATGATTTTTTCCATCGGTCTTGTGCTTTTTCTGAGTATTATATAAAACCAGCAGTTCACAGCAACGATGATGAAGGTAAGGCCATATGGTCCTATCATAGAAACCAGTTGCAGTATACCCGTATCTTTATACAGAGCGTCAGAGAGCGTTCCACCAGTGAAACCTATCTCGCCAATGCTTCTGACAAAATCAAAGATCGTGTAAAGGGAAGCTGTGAAAAATATCTCTTTGAACTGATTCTTTTTCACAGCCTTTTCCATAAGTCCATAGAGAAAGCCAAAGGCCGCAAACGGTAAGGCTTCTATTAGAAGCATTAACAAGAATACAAAGAAACCAAGCCAACTTGGAAACTTGCCAAAGACCTTCGGCAGGTTCTCAGTCAAAACCGGCAACACCCAGAAAAGGTTTATAGCTGAAAAGATATAGAAATACAAAAAGCCATACAGAGCTCCCCAAAAGGGTCCTTTCCCTTCAAGTGATTTGAAAAATGGTATAAGGGCAAACCAAACTATGAAACCAACCACAAAACCTGGCATCGAAAGAGCTGTTAAGACAGAGGAAAGAATAAGTAAGAACACTCACCCCACCCTCTCTACGGCTTCTTTTAGAGTATCTATAACGATTTGTTGTTCTTGAACGGTTATAGTTGTGTAAAAAGGTATTGCAAGTGTACTTTTTGAGATTTTTTCTGTGACAGGTAGCATACCTTCTTTGTAACCAAAAGCTTCTCTGTAGAAAGGTTGAAGATGAACAGGAGCAAAATAATTTCTCACCTGAACACCATGTGAAGACATGTATTCAATGACTCTCTCGCGGTTTATTTTTTCATCGAGTTTCACTACGTAAACAAACCAGCCAATCTTTGTAGCATAGTCAGCTACATAGGGTGGTTCAACCCAGTCGTATTTACTCAACATTTTCGAATAACGCTTGGCGGCTTCATCTCTCTTAAGAAGAATTTCTTCTAAGTGTGTGAGTTGCGCATAACCAAGGGCGGCAGACAACTCATCTATTCTGTAATTGTAACCAAGGCGTACATGGTTAAGCCAAGCTTCGTCCTCACCTCTACCTTGATTTCTCATGCTCTTGCACAATTTTGCTATCTCTTCGCTGTTGGTGACAATCACTCCACCTTCACCAGTAGTTATCTGTTTATTGGGGTAGAAGGCATAAGCACCGGCTTCACCAAAACTACCACAAGGTTTTTTCTTGTACTCAGAACCAAGTGCTTCACAGGAGTCTTCAATGACCTTCAGCTTCCATCTGTTGATGATGGGTTCTAAGGCATCGTAATCGGCAGGTTGTCCAAATACATCGACTGGCATGAAGAAGCGAACTTTATCTATCCTGACGCTTTGACCGTTTATGTGTGTTCGACCCTGTTCTATCCTCTTTAATAGTTCTTCAAGGGCCTTGGGGTCCACATTGTATGTTTTTGGATCTATATCGACAAAGATTGGTATGGCTTTTTCAAAAAGTGCAACGTTAGCCGATGCAACGAAGGTAAAGGATGGGACAATCATATAGTCTTCTTGCTCTATTCCAAGCGCTTTGATGATCAGATGAAGTGCTGAAGTACCACTGTTAACAGCGACTGCATGTTTTGTTCCAGCTATCTTTGAGATCTCTTTCTCAAATAGCTCTGTGTACTTTCCCATGCTCAGTCTATCGCTTTTTAGAACATCGATCAGTGTATCTATTTCTACCTGGGTTATATATGGTTTTGATAGTGTAATCATTTCATCGCCTCCATTACTCTCTCTATGGCTAAAGAGACGCCCGAGTCGTTGTTCGAAAGGGTAACAAATTTTGCCACATCTTTAACATCTTGTGGTGCATTCTGCATTGCAATTGGAAATCCCACTTTTTGCATGATTTTCAAATCATTATAGTTATCGCCTATGTATGCAACTTCTGATATATCTATATTGAAAAGATGCAGCAAAAAATCTAGTGCAATTTCTTTTCCCACATCTTTTCCAAAGACCTCCATGAAGACTTCACTATCTATCTGCTGATTCTTTACCAACGTGAAACCGTCCGAGTTTTTCAAAAGATCCCTTGTGAGATTTTCTATCAAGATATCTTTCCCAACTATTGCAACCTCTGCGATACTTTTGGTTGTGAGTAAGAAGCTCTCCAAACGGTCGATCTTTTTTATTCTAGACTGGTTAAACTTGAAATAACTTTCAAACACACCATAATAATCATTTTCTAAAAGCATATCTTGCCTACTAAAAAAAGATTCGTACACGACAGGAAACAATCCATATTTTTTGGATAATCTGATTGTTTCCATGGCAATCTTTGAGTCCAAAGTTATCATCCGAAAGATTTTATTCACAGAAGGTGTTGCTATGAGAGCTCCATTTTGAAAGACAACGGGAATCTCTATACCGAGTTCTTGCACATATGGTAGAGCGGCATAATAATTTCTTCCTGTGAAGATTGTGACATTAATTCCCTTTGTTCTTGCATGTTGAATCGTGCATCTGTCCGTTTCAGACACCTTCTTTTCATCGTTCAAAAGCGTGCCATCTAAGTCTATGCAAATTAGCTTTATCACAGACATCACCAAAAAGAGTATAACAAAAAAGGGAGCTTAAAGCTCCCTTTGGTGCCGAGGGCGGGACTTGAACCCGCACGGGCTCATACCCACATGGCCCTCAACCATGCGTGTCTGCCAGTTCCACCACCTCGGCAGGCATTAAAGATTTTACCATGCTGTACAAAATTTTGTCAACGATCACGAGGTCTTACCCACTGCAAAACCAAATACCTCGGGCCCAACGTGTGCACTAACACCAGGACCAATCCTTGAAATTCCAAGAATCTTATCCTTTGGAAAATGGGATAAAAGTTCATCAAGGTATTGTCTCATATGCTGGACACCGTAGCCGCCAATGACCAAATACTCTTGAGTTTTAAGGAAATCTTTTGCCTTTTTCACCATTTGCTCGATCACCTGTCTTATCGATCTCGCAGAACCAAGGCTCAACACTTGTCCATCGTCATTGCCCGTTGACAAAATGGGTTTTATCCCCAAAATTTTTCCAAGGAGAGCTTTTGCCTTTCCTATTCGGCCACCTCTTTGAAGATAGTCAAGGGTTGTAACGGTAAACATTAGAAGAGAGTCCGTCACATATTCCTGTGCTTTTTGTTCTGTTATGGATTTACCATCCAATATGTCCTTTATTAATCTGTGAACTACATAAAAACTTTTGACACTACCGCTTTTTGAATCTATTAATGTGGCATTTTTAATATCCAACTGTTCCAGCGTCAGCCTTATCATATTCCATGTACCGCTCAGTCTGCTCGAGATGGTAACTATATAGATGTGATCGTATTCTTTTGAAAGTTTTTTCAATAACTGTGCAGTTTCTGATGGATTTGGTAAAGCAGTACCGACCTTCTTTCCAGAAAGTGCTTGTGAATAGAATTGTTCATCTGTGATATCAATCTTGTCTTTGAATTCCTTGTCGTCAACGTAAACCTTCAGTGGCAAGATCTGGTAAGGCAAGGCAAATTCGTATCCCAATGGTATGTCTATGGTGCTGTCGAAAACAACAACGACCTTCATAAATTCACCCACTTTCAAAAGAAGATTTGATATTTCATCAATAACCAATAGAATTTTTCCCAGAAAATTTAGCCGCATAGAGGGCTTTATCGGCTCTGTCGATCAGCTCTCTCAGATTTTTGCCATCTTTTGGGAAAGTTGCTATACCAGCGCAAAAGGTTATTTTTATTTCGGTTTCGTCAATTTCAAGTGGTTTTTCGAAAGATTGTCTGATTCGTTCAATTAAGTTTTCTGCAATTTCTGCTGATGCATTTGGCATGATCAAAAGGAACTCGTCGCCCCCGTATCTTATGAAAAATACATCTTTTCTGATAGAGTTCTTGATCACCTGAGCGAAGTAACTGAGTACTCGATCCCCCACAGGATGACCGTAGGTATCGTTTATCATTTTGAATCCATCTATGTCCATCATTATAACAGAGAACTCACGACCAAGTTGTGAAAAACTATCCATCAGTTCTTCAAGTGTATGTCTGTTGGCAACTTTTGTCAGAGGATCTTGGCGAGCCATGTCTTGCCAAAAGATGATTTGTAGTTTCTCAGTAGTTACGTCGTTGTACAAATGAATCGAACCTTCCTTTTCGTTACGATGGTTTACCACCGGTATGCAACGAACAGAGTAATACCTTAGGCCACTGGAAGTTTTCAATTGAATTTCGAAGTTTTCAACCTCAGAACAGCACTGAATCTCTGGACGCATTTGCTCAAAGTTTTGAATATCTGAATATGCTCTGTTGAAATCCAAAAGTTTGCACTCTTTATCAAAAAGGGCAACGGGTTGTGGTATTGTCTCTATGAGTGTTCTCAGACGATCTGCTTCTTCTCTTGTCTGCTGGAGCAGTTTTGATATCTGGCGATTAGCCGATCTGTATTGAATCAAGAAGGCAATATAAAGCACAGCAATTAAGCCGAAGAATATGGCTGTGGCTGTTATCAAGTTGTCTTGAATGGCTTTGATCTTTGCCAAAAGGGTGCTTTTGTAATAACCAGTTCCCACGATCCAACCCCATGGTTCAAAGACCCTTATGGCACTAAATTTTTTCTCTAACTCCTTGCTTTGATATTTGTAAAATTCATACTCTACATAAGATCTGTTCTCTTTTGCCGCCTGTAGTATTGTTGCAGCAGTCTTTTGAAATATTGGGTCATCTACCTCTGTGTAGTGTTTATCGATGTAATTCTTTAAATACGGGTGTGCTATCAAAATCCCATCCTTACTCAGAACCCAGAA
>JBKBIU010000078.1:0-6515 GCA_046294065.1 Pseudothermotoga sp. | reverse complement strand
AACTTGAAGAACCTCTGAAGAATCATACAAGTTTCAAGATAGGTGGCCCCGCGAAAATCTTTGTTCAGCCAAGGAGTATTCAAGGTTTGATCTGTGCACTGGAAAAATTCGAACACGCCAGGATCATCGCCAAGGGCACCAACATCCTTGCACCAGACGAAGGTGTAGATGTTGTGGTAAGTACACTCGGTTTGAATAGCTACCAAGTAGATGGAGATTTGATCGTAAGTGAAGCTGGTGTATCATTGTCAGCGCTCTGTAAAATAGCTGCAGAGCATGGTTTATCTGGCTTGGAGTTCGCCTATGGTATACCTGGTACGATTGGTGGTGCTATATATATGAATGCAGGCGCCTATGGTGGAGAAATATGTGATGTTGTTGAATATGCAGAGGTCTACGATTATGACAAGATTGTCAAACTTGATAGATCTCAGATGGAGTTTTCTTACAGATCGAGTATCTTCAAAAAAACACACTGGATCGTTCTTAAAGTTTCCTTGAGGCTAAAACGTGGGGACAAACAGATCATCACCAAGTCTATGGAAGAAATCTTCAGAAAGAGAATTCAAACACAACCACTTGATCTACCAAGCGCGGGCAGTGTTTTCAAGAGACCAAGGAATGATTTTTACGTTGGTAAGGCGATTGAAGAACTTGGTTTGAAAGGCTTTCGTGTGGGTGATGCCCAGATTTCTACAAAACACGCTGGTTTTATAGTAAATCTTGGCGGTGCAAAGGCAGACGATGTCAAAGAATTGATCAAGATCATTCAACAACAGGTGTGCAAGAATTATGGGGTTCAGCTTGAACCAGAGGTGGAGATTTGGTGATGGAACTTTTCACAATTTTGCAAGAAACTTGTGCAAAACTGAATGTACAACGATCTCAATTCTACTCACATCTATTTGAAATAGAAAATATATCACATGCCAAAGAGAGACTTAAAACCTTTTCAAAATCATATACCGATGCAACTCACATCTGTTGGGCTTTAAGAGTGGTTGAAAAGGAACTTGTAGAACTTTCTTCAGATGGAGGAGAACCCAGTGGAACGGCAGGCTTTCCCATTCTCAACGTATTGAGAGAAAAGAACTTGGTGAACCTTTGCTGTGTTGTTGTCAGATATTTTGGTGGTATAAAACTTGGTATCAGAGGTTTGATAGATGCTTATTCACAAGCAGCCCGCCTTGCACTTGAGAGGACACGCATTGTCAAAGTCACAAAGGTTTTTGAACATACCTTCACCTGTAGATATGACGAGATTGGCCAGCTTCTCACTGTTATAAGAAAGCACAATGGAAAGATAGAAAAGATTGAGCAAGATGAGTTGGTGACGGTGAAGGCTTTATTAAATGATAGGGTGGATGAATTCCAGCCGCAGATCGTAGAAAAGTTGGTGAAGTTGATATGAAAAGAGACAGAATTTTCCTAATTCTTTTGAGTATCTTTGCTGTACTCTTTCTCATTAGTTTTCAAGCCTATCGTTCCACAAGACAATCACAAGAAAGGTATTTTAAGATAGCCAAAGGTTATGAGTTGTATGCACTGGGCAAATATGATGAATTTTCCAAATATATTGAGCAACATAAATTAATAGAGTTGTCCTATTTATCAAATTCAATAAAGGAACAGAAGTTTCAACAGTTCTATCTTTCTGCAATCAAAGAGTTCAATTTGGGCAACTTTGCTTCTGCCGTTGAACTCTTTAGAAAAGCATTGCAGCAGATCGACGCCAAAGACACTCGATATAACGAGCTTTTGTACTATCTTTCTGTTAGCTTGGTGAATTCAAACAGAATTCAGGAAGCAAAGATTGAACTTTCGACTTTTGTAAACCTTGAGAATTCTGTGTACAGAAACAAAGCTTTACAACTTTTGAGTGATCTTTATAGAAAAAGTGGAGAATTGGTAAAGGCGCAGGAAATTGAGAGGTTGCTCTTGGAGGTGAAGAAATGAAAAAGTTGTTTGGTACCGATGGGATAAGGGGAATCTTCAATGAGGATTTGACCGAGGATCTTGCATACAAAGTTGGGGTTGCCATAGGAAGAATGCATTCAGAAGGTGAGTTCTTGATTGTGCGCGACACACGTGAATCTGGATTGGCTTTGGAGAGAGCAATAGCACAGGGGCTTGTCAAAAGTGGTGCGACAGTTTATTTGGGTGGCATACTTCCCACACCGGCGGCGGCGTTAATAACAAAGATGAAGAACTGGTTTGGCGTTGTAATTTCTGCATCTCATAATCCTTATTACTACAACGGCATCAAATTGATGAAATCAGGCTTCAAGCTCGCAGACGAAGAAGAAGAAAAGATTGAAAAAGAGATTGAGTTGAGAGATTATTCTTCTTTAAATTCAAATTATAGTACAGGCAAGATCATCGATCTGCCCGAGATCAAAGACATCTATGTTCAAAGGATTGTAGAGATGTTCTCAGATGTCGACCTTAGTGGTATATCTGTCGCTGTTGATGCTTCAAATGGCGCTGCTTATGAGACTACTCCAACTGTCTTAGAAAGACTTGGTATAAAGGTGACGTGTTATTGTAATGAACCAAACGGCAAGAATATAAATGATAACTGTGGATCACTGTATCCACAATACTTGACACAGAAGGTAACTGGTTTTGATTTAGGTATTCTGCACGATGGTGATGCAGATAGATGCATACTTTTGAGCAAAGAAGGAAAAGAGATAAATGGAGACAAAATCATGGGTATCGTTGCCGTTTATATGAAAAAAGAGTCAAGGCTCAAAAACAACCTTTTAGTGGCGACGATCATGAGTAACTTGGGTTTAGAACTTTTCCTAAAAGAGAATCAGATAGAGATGATTCGAACCAGGGTGGGAGACCGCTATGTGCTTGAACAGATGTTGAAATCCGATGCTAACATAGGCGGTGAAAGGTCCGGGCACATAATTTTCCTGGATCGATCCACCACAGGAGATGGTTTGATCACAGCCTTGGAATTCTTGCGTGTCATGGTCTTGAGTGGAAAAGATTCGTCAGAACTTGAAAAAAAGGTGATTGATTTGCCACAATATATCATCAACGTAGAAATGCACGATAAAACTGTAGCAGATGATCCACAGTTAAAAGAAAAGGTTTCACAGTTGCAAAAAACTGGTTTTAGAATTATTGTAAGAGCATCTGGCACCGAACCCGTTATACGTATCATGGCAGAGGGTCGAGATCCAGCCAAAACAAGAGCGGTTGCTGAGCAAATAGCAGATTTTGTTAAGGCTTTGAGAAGTTACCAAAGAGGGTGAGTTCAGATGAAAGTCGGTATCTGTGTTGGCTCGAGCAGTGTATCGGTCTACTCAGATACGATTTCACCGCTCTGGGTTCAGCACAACGGGGATCCGTTGAGCGTTGTACGACAGATCCTCGATGATCTTCCTGATTCATTGCAAATCGCATTCACGGGAAGAAAACTCAGGAGATATTTCGGTGCTCCTTCTATCTCTGAATCCCAGGCATGTGAAATAGCGTACTCTCAGTTGAAGGAAAAATATAGCCAATGTCAAGCCATTGTATCGGCTGGGGGCGAGAATTTTGTCCTCTATAAGCTTGACGAGAAGGGTCACATTGTGGGAATCTACACTGGTAATAAGTGTGCTTCTGGGACTGGTGAATTTTTTCTCCAACAACTCAAAAGAATGGGGATAGATCTATCACAGGTACCCAGCTTTAGTTACGATGGAATCTATAAACTTTCCTCAAGGTGTACGGTTTTCTGTAAGAGCGACTGCACCCACGCATTGAACAAAGGTATCCCAAAAGAGATGGTTCTCAACGGTCTCGGTAAGGTGATGGCTGATAAGATAATACAACTTGCGCATTCTGCACGTGTTAAAAAGATACTACTCATCGGCGGCACTACGAAAAATCAGCTGATGCTTAGAAATCTGGAGGGTCAGATAGAATTCGTCGTAGCAGATGAGTCAACTTACTTTGAAGCCTTTGGTGCCTACATTTGGATCGGGAATCATACCCGAACTATTAACAAATCAACGTTACTCTCCACCAAGCTGCCCTCAGCCTTTTCAAGACACAAACCTTTGCTTAACTTTTCATCGATGGTTGAATTCAAGCAAATGGAAAGAGGAATGGCTCGTACCGATGATGAATGTGTCTTGGGTGTAGATGCTGGTTCAACAACGACAAAGGCTGTATTGGTGAGAGTGCATGACAAAAAAATTCTTGCCAGTAGTTATCTAAGGACACTGGGAGATCCTGTCAGAGCTTCTAGGAATTGTTATGGGGAAATATTAAAAAAGATTGACGTGCCTGTGAGAATCGTCGCCGTTGGAGTGACGGGTTCTGGCAGAAAAGTGGTAGGTCTGCATGTGGGCACAAATGCTGTCTATAACGAAATCATGGCACATGCCAAAGCTGCGGCATTTTTTGATCCAGAGGTTGATACCATCTTTGAAATAGGCGGTCAGGACGCCAAATACACATATTTGAATGAAGGTGTGCCCTATGACTACGCCATGAATGAGGCTTGTTCGGCTGGTACTGGCTCGTTTCTTGAAGAAGCAGCGGCAGAATCGCTTGGTATAGCATACACACAGATAGCTGATTATGCCTTGAAAGGACAGAACCCACCCAATTTTAGTGATCAGTGTGCTGCCTTCATAAACAGTGACATAAAAACGGCCGTTCAGGAAGGGATCTGTGCCGAAGATATATGTGCTGGCCTTGTCTATTCCATTTGTATGAATTATATCAACCGGGTGAAAGGCAACAGGCCCGTGGGAAAAAGGCTCTTTGTCCAGGGTGGTACCTGCTACAACAGGGCGATTCCTTATGCAATGGCCGCGCTGACTGGCAAGAAGGTGATCGTACCACCAGAGCCAGGTCTGATGGGCGCCTATGGTGTTGCTCTCATGACCATGGAGAATCTGGAAAAGGGAATTTTACAAAAAAAGATCTATGATCTGGAAGAACTTGCCAAACGAAAAGTGAATTATCTAAAGCCATTTGTATGCTCTGGGGGCAAGGGCAAGTGTGACAGAAAATGCACCATAAGTGTTATCGAAATAGACGGTAAAAGGCTCTTTTTTGGTGGTTCTTGCAACATGTACGAAAATATCAGAGAAAATCGAGAAGACACTGAAGGACTGGATTTTTTAAGAGAAAGAGAGCGTATCGTTTATTCGATACCAAAGCATAATGCTGATGAAAAGAAAGTAGGTCTTAGCCGGTCTTTTGCAATGAATGCTCTGTTTCCATTCTTTTCAAGATTTTTCTGTGAGCTTGGTTTCGAAGTCGTTCTTCCAGATGAACCTGATGAACAAGGAAAGGACAGGATGGGTGCGGAGTTTTGTTTTCCCGTCGAGCAGTCCCATGGTTTTATGATTTCACTACTTAAGAAAAAACCAGATTATGTATTCATTCCAAGGATCAGAGCCATAAAGGTTAATAACTCAGAGAGCAACGGTGTATTCTGCCCCTTTGTTCAAAGTGAAGTCGACTGGCTGAAGGCTGACATCTCAGAGTTAAAGGATTTCAAGGTCTTGACATGTAATATAGATTTCACTGAACCAGAGAATAAGATTATAGAATCACTTGGCAAGATGTTGGATCCTTTGGGTGTGCAAATAGGAAGAGTGAAAGATGCCTTCCACATTGCAAAAAGAGCACAGCATGAGTTTGAAGACAAACTGAAAGAGATTGGCAGGAGGTTTCTTGATGAAGTTGAAAAGAGAGGCGTTGGTATAGTGATCTTCGGTAGATCTTACAACGCCTTTCTGAGCTATGCTAATCTCGGTATCCCCAGAAAGATATCAAGTTATGGTTATCCTGTTGCAAGTTTTGATGTATTACCTTTTGACGATAAACCTGGCTATGAGAACATGTACTGGGCTTGGGGTGAGATGATACTGAAGGCAGCCAGTTATGTCAAAGATCACCCAAAGCTCTATCCAGTATACATAACAAACTTCAGTTGCGGTCCAGATTCTTTTGTGCTTTCCTACTTCAAAGACGTGATGAAGGATAAGCCAGCTTTGATATTAGAGTTAGATAGCCATACGGCAGATGCAGGTGTTGAAACAAGAATTGAAGCTTTCTTTGATGTGATAAGATACAGAAAACCTATCCAACAAACGCAACAGGAGTACAAACCTTTAGATATCACCATCAATAAAAATGGAGTTTTCATTCACAAGGATTCCAAATTGATACCGTGGACCGACAAACGCGTACGTCTTGTCTTTCCAACGATGGGAGCCTTTGGTGCGTCTTGTCTTGCAGCAGCCATTGAGCATTTCGGTGTGAACACCTATGTCTGTCCACCGATGGGTGAAACGGAATACAAGCTGGGTAGAGGCAATTCTTTGTCAAAAGAATGTCTGCCTCTGCAGCTTACCCTTGGAAGTTTGATCAGGTATCTCTACGAAAACAGATCGAAGGACGAACTTACTCTTTACTTCATGCCGCAAACATCCGGTCCTTGTCGATTCGGGCAGTACAATGTGTATATGAAATTATGGCTCAGGCAAAACAAA
>JBKBIU010000077.1:0-6536 GCA_046294065.1 Pseudothermotoga sp. | reverse complement strand
CAATTGTTGAATATGAATTTCCCGTCACACTCTATTTTAGAAACAAAGAGCTTTTCAATCTTGAAAAGAGAATTACTGTTGTTGAATCTAAAGAGATTTCAGTAAGCGAGATAACTCCCCGTGAAGGTGACCTGATCTTCATCATGACCGATGGTGTATCACAAGCTGGAATGGGAACAGAATACTTTCCACTGGGTTTTGGCGTGAAAAACATCATCCGGGAGATAACAGTACTTTTGCAAAGAAACATAAGCCCAAAGAGCATCGTAGAGCACTTGATCAAATTAGCAAAACGACTTGACAGAGAAACCCGCGGCGATGACGCCCTTGTCGCTGTAGTTCAATTCAAAAGTTTGCAGCTGATAAATCTTTTTGTTGGCCCACCACAGGACAGATCGAAGGATGAAGAATTGGTCAGAATTTTCATGAATCAAGAAGGTAAAAAGGTTATATGCGGTGGTACCACTGCTCAGATCTTTGAAAGAATTCTCAAAAAGAAAGTCGAACTCGATCTTCGTTCTTTTTCCGAGGACCTTCCACCTGTTGGAAAGATGGATGGAATCGATCTGGTCACAGAGGGTATAGTTACTCTAACACATCTCTTTAGATACCTGAATAACCAGCAACAACATCTACCCTACGGTGCAAGCCTTTTAGCAGATATGTTACTCGAAGCAGACCAAGTGAACTTTTTTGTTGGAAGGGCTATCAATCCTGCACATCAAAATCCACTTTTCAGTCATGACATCTCACTAAAATTCAGATTAATCCACGATATAGCTCAAATTCTCAGACAGAGTGGAAAGATCGTGAATTTGGAATACTGCTGAGGAGGTGAAACGATGGAAAGGAGTTTTCAAAAGGTCGAAGAAATTTTGAAAAAACACGAGTACAGGAAAGAAAATCTCATCAGAATTCTTCTTGATGTTCAAAAACAGTACAGATATCTGCCAGAAGATGTGATCAATTACATAGGTGTTGCACTGCAACTTCCACCAGCGAAGATCTACGGTGTAGGTACCTTCTATGCCCAGTTTTCTCTAAAACCAAAGGGCAAGTACACAATCCTTCTATGCGATGGCACGGCCTGTCACATGGAAGGTTCCACTTTACTGTTGAAAGCCATTGAAGAGGAACTGAACATAAAACCCGGTGAAGTCACAAAGGACCTTATGTTCAGTGTCGATCAAGTTGGCTGTCTTGGGGCTTGTGCATTAGCTCCGGCGATGGTAATAAACGAAGAAGTCTACGGAAACTTGACCCCAGAGAAGGTGAAAGAGATCATTAAAAACCTGAAAGAGGGTGAAAAAGATGCTCAGTAATATAAATCAGGCAGCCGAATTCATAGAAAAACAGAAAGAAAAAAGGAACAAGAAACTCTCCAGTCTTTCCATCTATGTATGTGTTGGAACAGGTTGCACAGCAAAGGGAGCAATGAAGGTTTATAACGAATTTCAAAGAGTACTGGAAAAAGAAGGGCTAATAAGTTCAGTCAAGCTCTCAATGCTCGAGGAAAAGGAGAGCCCTTTGAAAAAAACCGGCTGTTGCGGAAGATGTTCAAATGGTCCACTTGTTAATGTACTGCCCCACGGTTATTTCTATTCCCACGTCACGGTGGAAGATGTTCAAAAAATAGTTGAAAAGACTATTAAACGTGGGGAACCTGTCGAAGAACTGCTCTTGGTAGACCCCGCAACAAATCAACGTGTCAAAACCCTTGAAGAGACGAGTCTGTACAAAAATCAGAACTTTTATATCATGGAAGACATTGGAAAGTGTGAATGCGATAGTATAGAAGATTACATGGCAAGAGGCGGATACAGTTCTTTACTCAAGGTACTATCTGGCATGACACCAGATCAAATCGTTGATGCAGTGAAAGCCTCTGGGTTGAGAGGCAGAGGTGGTGGCGGGTTCCCAACAGGTTTAAAATGGGAAGCCGCAAAGAACAGTAAGGCAGAAAAGAAATTCGTGGTCTGCAACGGCGATGAAGGTGATCCAGGTGCATTCATGAACAGAACTCTTCTTGAAAGAGATCCTCATTTGGTTTTAGAAGGCATGATCATCGCCGGATACACTGTAGGTGCACAGAAAGCATACGCATACATTCGCGCAGAATACCCCATAGCAATACATATGTTCCAAAAAGCAATAGATGACGCTAAGAAATTGGGACTACTTGGTGAAAACATTCTAAGCACAGGATTTTCATTCGATGTTGAGATCAAAGAAGGCGCTGGTGCCTTTGTCTGTGGTGAAGAAACTGCTTTGCTAGCATCGATAGAAGGAAAACGCGGAATGCCAAGACCAAGACCACCATTCCCGGCGCAATCTGGCTTGTGGGGATACCCAACACTCATCAACAATGTTGAAACCTATGCAAATGTTCCCAGGATCATCAGAGATGGCGTTGAAAGATACAGACAACTCGGTTTTGGGAATTCACCTGGTACAAAGATGTTCTCAGTTACTGGACCATTGAAGGTGACTGGAATCATAGAGGTACAATTTGGAACTACTCTAAGAAAGATAATTTACGATATCTGCGGCGGACTAATCAACGGCGAAGAATTCAAAGCCGTCCAGATAGGCGGACCATCTGGAGCATGTTTGTCAAGAGAGTTCCTCGATATGCCACTTGATTACGATACGTTGAGATCGGCAGATGCAATGGTTGGCTCCGGTGGAATTGTTGTTATAACAAAAAGAACCTGCATGGTAGAGGTAGCAAGATTTTTCTTGGATTTTACAAAAAGAGAATCCTGTGGAAAGTGTATACCATGTCGCGAAGGAACAATGCAGGCATACACGATCTTGGAAAAATTCACCCAAGGTAAGGCAACAAGACAAGACCTCGAAAATCTTGAGTTCCTTGCAAAGCTGATTAAATCAACCTCACTGTGCGGGCTTGGTAAAACTGCACCAAATCCGATAATAAGTACTCTAAAACTTTTCAAAGACGAATATATATCACACTTAAACGGCATTTGTCCAAGTGGTACCTGTACGGCATTCAAAAAATACACAATCAATCCAGAACTATGCAAAGGCTGCGGCTTGTGTGCTAGAGCCTGTCCGCAAGGTGCCATAACGGGAGAACGTGGAAAGCCATACATGATAAACCAGGAAAAATGTGCAAAATGTGGCCTTTGCGTCGAAAAATGCAAATTCAAAGCCATCGAAATTCTTTAGGAGGTGAGAAAATGAAAGTATTTGTGAACGACAGGGAGATAGAACTGAAGAACGGTTCAAGGAATCTTCTGGAGGCTTTGAGGGAAGTTGGCGTAGAAATACCCAATCTGTGTTATTTGTCTGAAACCTCCATCTACGGGGCATGTAGGATGTGCCTTGTGGAAATAGATGGGAAAGAAATTGTCACCTCCTGCACGACAAAACCACGAGAAGGTATGAGAATAAAGACGAATACACCTCAGATCCACGAACTCAGACGCGGTATCTTGGAATTACTATTAGCCACACACAGTAGGGACTGTACAACATGTGAAAGAAATGGTAGTTGTAAGCTCCAAAAGTATGCCGAAGACTTTGGTATTAGAAACGTGAGATTTGCTCAAATAAAGAAAAACACAAAGACAGATAGATCTTCGCCCATAATAAGGGATAACTCTAAATGTATTCTCTGCGGTGACTGTGTCAGGGTTTGTGAGGAAGTTCAAGGGATAGGTGTGATAGACTTTGCCTATCGTGGCTTTTCTACACAAGTGACACCCGTCTTTGAGACAGAATTATCTAAAACCGAGTGCGTGTATTGTGGTCAATGCGTGGCGCACTGTCCGACGGCTGCGCTGACCTTTAGGAGTGACCTTGACCGGCTTTATCAAGCACTCTCATCAGGCAAGACAGTGATTGGTATGATCGCACCGGCAGTGAGAGCTGCTGTCCAAGAAGAGTTATCCATGGACTCAGATACCGCGATGGCAGAAAGATTGGTTGCATTCCTGAAGATGTCCGGTTTTTCGAAGGTTTTTGATGTAGCCTTTGCCGCAGATCTTGTGGCTTACGAAGAAGCACAGGAGTTTTATGAAAGAACCGGCAACAATGAAAAACTACCTCTACTCACTTCTTGTTGTCCTGCTTGGGTCAAATATGTTGAACAGTTTTATCCAAAATATGTGGAAAATCTTTCAACGGTGAAATCTCCACAGCAAGCACTTGGAACAATAGTCAAAAAGATATATGCAAAGAAGATAGGAATAAATCCCGAAGATATCGTCCTTGTATCTTTCATGCCATGTACGGCAAAGAAATTCGAGGCCGAAAGACAAGAGCACATTGGAATGGTCGACCTTGTTCTGACAACAAAAGAACTCTCACAGATGATCAAAGCAAGTGGAATCAACATAAAACAACTAACACCTGAACCATTCGACAAGCCCTTTGGAATTTCTTCTCGGGGTGGACTCAACTTTGGAAAGACTGGAGGAGTCTTTGCCACTGTTGTTGAAGTTATAAGAGATGAAATAGGTATCGAAAATGAAGAATATCAAGACCTACAATCAGGAGTGAAATCCGCAGTTCTCACACTCAAAGATGGAAGAGTACTCAAAGGTCTTGTTGTCTTTGGCCTTGCCAATGCGAGAGATATTATGAAAAAGGTTATGGAAAAGGTCTTAGATACAGATATTATAGAAGTCATGGCATGCAACTATGGTTGTATTGGCGGTGGGGGCCAACCATATCCAAATGATTCGAAAGTTAGACAAACTCGTGCAAGAATACTTAAAGAAACAGCAAGTATCAAAACAATCAATTCACCCGTAGAGAATTACTACCTGCAGAAACTTTATCAAGAAGAATTCAAAGACCAGCATATACGCCATATGATTCATACAGAGTACAAACCAAGGAAACGCATTGAATCAGAAGATATAGAAATACTGCCATTACCAAAAGAAGATAAGACAACGGTGAAGGTCTGCCTTGGCACCTCTTGTTACATGAAAGGTTCCTATAAGGTACTTTCTCAGCTTGTGGAATCTGCAAAGAAAGGCAGTCTTGGTGATGAAATCGAAGTAGTCGGGACATTCTGCCTTGAAAATTGTGGCAAATCACCAAACGTAATGGTAAATGATAAACTAATTAGTGAGGCAACCCTTGAAAAGGTTGAAGAGGTGTTGAAGGAGTGCCAGATAACCAAAACAGAGAGCCAATCGTGATACCAAAACCAACACTCGATAGACTCAAACTTTATCACAGATTATTGAACGAAGTAGAGCAGAAACATATATCCTCTGAGGAAATAGCTCAGAGAATTGGTACCACTGCCGAGCAGGTTCGAAAAGACTTGACCTTTCTCAAAACAATGGGGAAGCCAAAGGTCGGGTACGACGTAGAGACCTTGCGTCAAGAACTGGAAGAACTCTTTGGTGTCAAGAAAACAACTAAGGTGATCTTGGTTGGAGCAGGACGTCTTGGTAGTGCACTCGTGAATTATCCGGGGTTTGAAAACTACGGCATAGAAATCGTGGCAGTCTTTGATAAAGATCCAAAAAAGATAGGTTCGTTCATCGGAGAACTCTCAGTACTGCCTATGAAAGATATTGGAAGAGTTGTAAAAAGATTCAATGTAGAAATAGGAATCATATGCGTACCAAAGGAATCTGCACAAGAGGTAGCCGAAATACTTGTCTCAAAAGGTATAAAAGGCATATGGAACTTCGCACCAACGAGGCTCGTAGTACCAGATGATGTTTTTGTAGTCGATGAGGATATGACTCAGAGCCTGCTTACACTCAAACACTTCTTGGAGATAAAGAAAAAAAGGATTCAGGAGTCTCATCAAAACAGGGCAGAGAAGTTGTGACCAAAGAATGAAAATCTCCGAACTGAACTCGGCAGTTACAGCTTTGTACTTGATGCGTAAAGATAAACGTGTGCCAAGAAAGGCAAAAATATTGATTAGCATCGCAGTGGGATATGCATTGAGTCCAGTAGATTTGATACCAGATTTTATACCATTCTTGGGACAGTTAGATGATATATTAATAGTGCCGACCTTGGTAAGTATGGCGCTCAAATCTATACCAAAAGAACTTTTCGAGGAATACAAAGCGCAGGTTCAGGAAAAACAATTGAACAAACGATTTGGAAAGATAACCTTTGTCATAATAGCAGTCTGGGCTGTCGCAATGATTTGGTTGATTTGTATCATCACAAAACTTGTACACAGTGCAATTTAATCTTTTATTCACCTTTTGGACACTTGAAAAGTATCAGAGCTTTGATAAAATGATCCTTAGAAACTGTTCCGGCGTAGCTCAACCGGTAGAGCGGGTGGCTGTTAACCACTAGGTTGGGGGTTCGAGTCCCTCCGCCGGAGCCAGTTTAGACAATACTAGCCTGCTGCAGTGATGGGCAATCTCTGTTGTGAAATTTCTCCCCGTCATGAACAATTCATCAACTGATATCGTATTTATAAACCAACGGGACAATTCCTTTTAAAATCTTGCGTCCTTTATAATGTCCATCTTCAAGTTCTCTTGTTTAATTAAATACGAAAGATGAAACTTTCTCTC
>JBKBIU010000076.1:0-6583 GCA_046294065.1 Pseudothermotoga sp. | reverse complement strand
AGCTTATCTTTCACCAAAACCTGGATGGGCAGAACAGGACCTATCTGTATACGAACAAGCCTTGGCAAAGTCTTGTTCTATCTTAAGACAGAGAAATTCTGAGAAATGGCAAATGGTTAAGGCAATCAGTGTAACAACTCAGAGAGATACGTGTGTGATTCTCGATCAGAATGGTAAGCCACTAAAACCAGCAATACTATGGCTCGATCAGAGGATGGCTGAATACGACTGTCATCTACCATTGCACTATAGGATAGGTTTCAAGATCATCGGAATGGATAAAGCTGCCTTTATTTCAGCGAAAAAATGTAAAGCAAACTGGATAAGACAGAATGAACCACAACTGTGGAAAGAGACTCACAAGTTCCTTTTACTCTCTGGTTGGTTCAATTATTTATTAACTGGACAATTCGTAGATTCCATCGCAAATCAGATAGGGCATATACCTTTCAATTACAAAAAACAAAATTGGGCAGATCCTAAGACAGATTATCAACCATATCTCTTCCAGGTGGAGAAAGAAAAGCTTCCTCAGCTTGTCAATCCTGCAACTGTGATAGGTGAACTCACCAAATATGCCCAACAATTGACAGGCTTATCATCAAGAGTCCTTGTGATTGCCGCTGGCTCAGATAAGGGTTGTGAAACTCTTGCGACGGGTTGTTTGACAGAATCTTCAGCTTGCGCAAGTCTTGGTACAACAACTACTTTGCAGATAACGTCCCAGAAGTATCTTGAACCGATCAGATTTATGCCATCATACCCTGCCGTGATTCCAGGATACTTCAACCCAGAGGTCGAAATTTTCAGAGGCTTTTGGATGGTCAACTGGTTTAAGAACGAATTTGGCAATTACGAAACTCAGATGGCTGCACAAAAGGGTGTGAGCACAGAAGAGGTTTTTGATGAACTTTTGAAAAATACTAACCCTGGGTCTATGGGTTTAATACTTCAGCCTTATTGGGGAGCAGGATTGAAAATGCCAGAAGCAAGGGGTGCCATCATAGGTTTTGGTGATATTCACAATAGAGCCTATTTGTATAGGGCGATAATAGAAGGGCTATCATATGCGTTACGCGATGCCGCTGAAAAAATAGAGAAAGTTTCGAAAGTACCAATTGAAAGAATAATGGTAGCAGGGGGCGGTTCAAGATCCGATTTTGTCTGTCAAATACTTTCAAATGTACTCAACCGCGAAGTATTTAGGGGAGAGATCTATGAAGCCTCTGGACTCGGTGCCGCCATAGTCGGATTCATAGGACTGAGATATTACAAAGATTTTAGTGAGGCCGTGAAAAATATGGTCAGACACTCTAAAAAATTCCAGCCTCAAAGAGAATATGAAGATCTCTATTCACAACTTTATGAAAAAGTCTACAAGAAAATTTATGTAAACCTTAAACCTCTATATAAAAAGATGCAAGAAATAACTGGTTACCCGGAGTTTTGAAAGGTCAAAGAGCCAGGCTCTAAGCCCAGCTTCGAATATATGACAAAGCCTTTTCAACTCGCAAAATCACACGCTGCTTACCCAATACCCAGAGAGTTTCAAAAAGCCCGGGAGTGACTAATTTACCTGTCACTGTACCCCTGAGCAACTGAAAAACCTTATTTTTTGATGCAATTTGAAGTTCTGAGAGCGATCTGCAAACTCTTTCTGTACTTTCAACAGACCAATCTTGTAGCTTGGTAAAGTATTCCAGAGCCTTTTCCAAGATATCTTTTGCGTACGAACCTTTAAGATATTCATCGATGAATTTTTGTTCATACACATAGTCATCATAGAAAAAGGGATAAGAAAGATCATAAAGTTGAGATAAAGTGTTGACTTTTTCTCTACATATTGATATCACCTTTAGGGCATATTCTCTATCGCACTCTGGTGTTTTCCTGCCTGTGAACAGACTCCATTCTAAGAATTCACTAAATAATTCTTCAAGATCAATGGCTCTCATATGTTTCCCGTTCACCCACTCAAGTTTCTCAGGATCGAAAACCACACCTTTGTTAGATATACTCGATGGATCAAAGCTCTTGATCCTTTCTTTTACGTCAAAAATCTCCTCTTCACCAACACTCCAGCCGAGCAAAGCAAGATAGTTCATCAACCCCTTGTTGAGTATCCCAATACTTCTGAAATATTCAACAGAAGTTGCACCATGTCTTTTACTCAACGGAGTTCTATCAAAACCGAGTATCAATGGTATGTGCATGAACTTTGGTACTTCCCACTCCAAGGCATTATAGATCATTATCTGCTTTGGAGTGTTGGAAAGATGATCTTCTCCTCTGAAAACATGAGTGATTTTCATTAGATGGTCATCTATTACAACGGCGTAGTTGTAAGTCGGAAAACCATCAGATTTTATGATTACAAAGTCCTCTATTGTGGAATTTTGGAACTCCATATCGCCCTTTAAAAGATCGTAGAATTTGGTCGTTCCCTTGGGTACTTTAAAAGAAATGGTGATGTCGTGACCTTGCTGTATGTACTCTTTTGGATATTCGTAGGTATTCAAAACAGGTTTCTTTCTATCTGTTTTGTCATAGATTGTGTAATAAGCCATTTGTCTTTCAATCAATGCACGAGCGTAATGATCATATATTCCTTTAAGAACACGTTCACTCTGTCGGTATGGGCCAAAATCTCCTCCAACATCTGGACCTTCATCCCAATCAATGCCACACCACTTTAAAGAGTCAATGATTGCCTTTTCAGATTCCTTTGTCGATCTTTGAAGATCCGTGTCTTCTATTCTTAAAATGAATTTCCCATTCATCTTTCTGGCGTACAACCAGTTGAAAAGGGCCGTCCGGGCGCCTCCCACATGAAGATGACCTGTTGGACTTGGTGCGAATCTAAGTCTCACTTCACCCATTCTCTCTTCCTCCCAATTTCTTCAATCATTCTGATAACTTCTTCAACAGTAGTAGCTTTCATTACGATAGCATTTTTTCTTGAATCCAAATACTTTCCTTCTATAAGAATCTCCGAAAATCTATCAGTCCAGCCACCTGTACCGGTCAAGAGTATCACCGGTTTAGACCTAGCATAAGCTATCAGCACTTCTATGGCAGTTCCAACCTCCCCACCCACTGAAACGACAACATCACAACTTTCGATGAGTACCAAGGAGCGAGTTATGTTATCAAAAGGTGTTCGAATTCTCAAAGATAGATATTCGTTTCCCATCTCCTCATGAGGAAGTACTCCGACAACCGTTCCATTTGCCCTTTTGACACCCTCTGAGACAAGTTCCATCACACCATCCCTACCGCCACAAAAAACGATGTGATTATTCTCAGCGAGTGCCTCTCCCAGCCGAAGACAAGTCTCATAAATTCCCTTAATAAACGGTGAATCAACAGATCCTGAATATCCCACAACACCGACATTCATGTACCTAAGTAAACCTCCTTGACTGTGCTGTTCTCAAGAACTTCGCGAGGCTCTCCCTGGGCTATGATTTTTCCCTTGTGAATGATATAAAGCCGATCCACAACCTCTGCTAAAGCATCAACGGTATGATCGGTCACTATTATTCCTATATTTCTTTCTTTGAGAGAGCGAATCATATGTTGTATATCTTTCACTGTCTTGGGATCTATACCAACAAAGGGTTCATCAAGTAACAAAAAAGATGGATTGAGAGTCATCATTCTTGCCAGTTCTAATCTTCTTTTTTCTCCTCCTGACAGATCACTCGCATATTGATTTCTCAGTTCCCATATACCAAATTCCTTCAGCAGCTCTTCCACCCTCTGTTTTCTTTTTTCCTTATCTTTTTCGTAAAATCTAAGAACCAGTTCTATATTTTCGAAAACCTTTACACCACCAAAGACCGACGTTTCTTGCTGAAGGTACGTTATACCAAATCTCGCTCTGTGACTGATCGGAATCTTTGTAATATCTGTGCCCGAGAATACTATTTTGCCACTCGTAGGTACGACAACTCCCAATACCATATTGAAAATCGTTGTTTTACCAGCACCGTTTGGTCCTAAGAGACCTACCACTTCACCCTGTTCGACGTAGAGATCCACGTGGTCTACAACGATCTTTCTTCCGAATTTTTTCACCAGTCCATGGCATTCAATTTTATTCATTGTGCCTTCATGTACTTTATCAATTGATCGGTTATATCATAGGCATCGTCGCCATAGACGATGGACTGTTTGCTGAGTATATAGTCATAGCCCATCATCTTTGCAAAAGTCTCTATCTTCTTTTCAATCTCATTGAGTACTTGCTGCATCTTTGATTGGTATTCATTTTGCAATAACTGTTCATATTGCTGTTTTCTTGCAAGAATCTCTGATTGCTTTTTCTCCAGTTCTGCCTGACTCGCCCCTGATTTTTGTAAAGTTTCATACTCTTTCATCAGTTCATTCAACTTGCCTTGGTAGTACTGAAAATCTGTCTTGTAGCGCTCGTTGAGTTCAACCATCTTGGGATATTCCTGGGAAACTCTGTTCACATCGATGAAAACTATCTTTGAGTTTTGTTGCGTAGCACCGTAGAGCAAGAACAACATCATCACAAGGACCAAAATTGCCAAAAGCACAGTTGTGTTTTTCACACAAGCACCTCCTCAGAATACAATCATATCTTTTATTTTCTCCAATGTCTTGGGACCAATCCCAGGTACTTGAAGAAGATCTTCGGGTTTTTTAAAAGGTCCCTTCTGTTCTCTAAACTTTATTATCTCAGTAGCTTTGACTTCTCCTATACCGGGAAGTTCTAAGAGTTCTTCTAAACCCGCACTGTTAATATTAATCCTCTTAATGCCCACCGGTTGCGGTAAACCTTCAAGTTTTACATAACTCGATATCCTTTGAGCAGTTACTTTACCAATTCCTGAGACCTTCACCAAATCATCTATCGTCCTGAAAGGGCCGCTTTGCTCTCTGAATTGAATTATAGCCTTTGCCTTTGCTGGACCGATTCCAGGTATCTGTAGCAAATCTTCATAGGAAGCCGAGTTAATGTCTATTGGAAACTCAATCATCTTTCTTTGATCTACTCGATCTACGGTTGCATCTTGCTTATTGTAACCCTTTTCAAGTGCAAAGCCTAAAAGAATTATTAAACCTACAAAGGTAATAAAAATCAACCTTTTCTCGCTCACAGTAAATCTCAAGGTGTTATTCTCCCCACATACCCTGGACGCTGAGTGCCAGCTATTTTCATCACCTCCGTCCAGTTCAATTTCTTATTGAATTCTTCTGCGCTATTGACATCACTGAAAGCTCCGATTACGAGAGAGTACCAATCGCGTCCATCGCGTACGAAATGCATCAAATAAGATGGATAGCCAGCGCTTCTGAAAGCTAATACTCGTTCCATAGCAGTTTCTTTGTTTACAACCGATAGTACAAGCACCCCGTACAGAGTACGCATGGGCGTCAAATTCTGAAAAGTATAATCACCTACTATTCCAACTGTATAAGTGTCCTTCGAATGCTGACAGATCAAGAACGGTAGATTAGAACCTCTGATAGCTTTGAGGGCATCTTCTGCTTGCAGAATATAAACCGATAGTCTTACGCCTTTCTCAACCACTTCGATGGCTTGTGCAATAAGCTTTTTGTAATCGAAGTCCTCGATTCTGTAAAAAGGAGGACTCACGTACTCTGTGGTAGGTTGAGATGATGTACTCTCCTTTGTTGGAACTTCAATTTTTGGTGGAGGCAGTTCCACTATCTCTACCTTGACATTTGAGCGATCTTTCAGGACGAAAAATGTGGCAAGTGTGAAACTGACAAAACCAATACTCAATGCAATAATCAATATTGCGAGCACCCGAGCCTGAATTTCGGTCAATTTAATTTGACCTCTCGGCACTTTTACACTCCCTTCCCCGCATAGTTTATGAGCAATTCCACAGTGTTCTCGACGTCCTTCAAGGAAACAGTTTCACTTGGAGAATGTACATATCTCGTGGCGATCGATACCGTTGCAGAAGGTATACCAGACCTTGTTTTCTGAAGTACTGCAGCGTTTGTACCACCGAATGTTAAAACTTCCATTTGATATGGGATCTTCTGTTGTTCGGCAGTTTCCACCAGCTTTTCGACGATATTCCTGTTACTGATCGAGGCTCTATCTTTGATCTTGATCGCTGGGCCTTTTCCAAGCATCATGGAGTGTCTCTTGAAAGACTTTGGATAATCTGATGAATCGGTAACATCGACGGCAATACATACATCGGGAACCAAGGTATAAGCAGCAACCGATGCACCGACAAGCCCCACTTCCTCCTGAACGGTGAAGGTCCCTATGATGGTGTTGTGAGGCTTTCCAATTCTTTTGAAAATTTCAACTATGATGGCACAACCTATTCGATCATCCATGGATTTGCTGATCAACAAGTCACCATTCCTATAAAAATACGAATCATAAACACCGAAAGAACCTATCGGGGCAAGCTTCATTGCTTCTTCACGACTCTTTGCACCAATGTCGACAAACATATTATCCAGATTCAGATTGGTGAAGTTTTTCTTTCGTTCCTCTTCCGTTTCTCCTTCTACATAAACAACACCTACAACATTTGAAAATCTAACCCTATGACCAACATAG
>JBKBIU010000075.1:0-6589 GCA_046294065.1 Pseudothermotoga sp. | reverse complement strand
GAGATGAAACCGATTATCAAACAATAAAAGGAAAAGGCTTTCAGCCTGTTAGATAAAACGACCTTTTTCAATAAAAACAGTGCAGCCAATCCCACAAGAAACGAAATTATACCCAGGTAAAACCACTGAAAATCCATCTGGGGCATCTCTAAGACTCCCGCCCCAGCGATCACGGGTAGTGCCAGAAGAAATGAATAGGCTAAAGAATCTTCTTTTCTAAAACCCAACAACAAAGATGCAGCTATCGTTGAGCCACTTCTTGAGATCCCAGGAAAAATCGCTATTGTTTGAAAAACACCAATGATCAAAGCATTTAGAAAAGACATCTCTTCAAGGCTTTTTTTGCCATTCTTAAGTGAAGCAATTATCAATAGAAAACTTGTTATACAAAAAAAGACCGCTAGAAATTTCGTATCATTGAAGGTCATTTCAATCTTTTCGTTGAAGCTAAATCCAACGACAACAGCTGGAATTGTAGAAATGATAAGATTCAAAATTATTCTAAAGTTTTTCAACGCCCTCATCAGCGATTTGAAGGAAAACAAAAAGACAGCAAATAATGTTCCAAGATGGAGCAAAGCGGCAAAAGAAATATCCATTTTGATATTCATTAATTTTGAAAACAAAACAAGGTGTCCCGAACTTGATACTGGCAAAAATTCAGTTAAACCCTGTAAGATAGCAAGAAAGATCTTACTCAGAATCCTTCCTCCTTTGCTATTTTGTCATACTTGATACCATAGACATCTAAGACCTTCGCAACTTCTTCTGGATCTAAGATATCTACCTTTATTGAAACTCTCCTATAAGTGTTATCTTTGACGGTATTCACAGCAAGTACGTTCATTTTGTTCTGCGCGAGAACATCGAAAATATTTTTCAGTTGCCCTGGTTTGTCTTCAAGTTTCAAAAGAATCCTTGATCCTGGTTCATCCATTGCTGTAATGGCAACAAAGGCTTCGAGTATCTCCGTAAGAGTTATCACACCTTTCACTGTAAGATCGTTATCAACAACAGCCAAGCATGCTTCCTGAGATTCTCTAAAGGTCAGAGCGGCTTCTTCGATATAGCTATCCTCAAATACATAAAAATCAGGGAAGATTACATAATCACCCACGGTACTGTCAAATTGCAAGTTTGCCAAGCTGTTTTTGTAGATTAGTCCCTCAAATTTGTTTTCCTCATCTGTCACCACACAATAATCAACTCTGTACTTTCTCATAACTGACAAAACTTCTTGAACAGTAGCACTGACACTCACTTTTGGAAAATCTGTATTCATCCAGTTTCTTGCAAACATATTTTCGCCCCCTTTATTAAGTAATTCTATTTACTATATATATCTTATCTTAGTAGTAGATATATTATATAGGGGTGGTAGATTCTGTAACATTACAATCGAAAAACCGCATCTAATCAATAAAAAGCTTCATTAGGGGGGTGGTAGAAAAAGTGGTAGAAAAGTGGTAGAAAAGTGGTAGATAACTTCTAAAAACCTTTCTAAGAGCCAATCTTAAGGTGGTAGAAAGTTTAAAAGCCCGATCCTTACTTTAACAGATGATTTTCCGATCAAACAACTCTATATTAGACGACAGCATTTTTCTATTGATTTAATGAGGTTTTAGAGTTTTCTACCACCTTTTTCTTCTTTATTGATGAGGCTTTTGGAAGTTATCTACCACCCCTACAATATGTTGTATGGAGTTATCTACCACACAATTTGTAGGTGGGACTGAAACGTGATAAGTAAGAGAACGCACTCGAAGGCCCGTTCATTCTTAATGAAGACGATGCCTAAATCACAATATAAATCCATTACGCGATGTACACAAAATTTCACTTTCGTTCTCATCAAGAATTGAAATATTCCCTTTTTTTTATCTTAACTCTATCATCATTTGTGCTTCAACAAGTGCTATATATGATATTGCTATAAATTTTTTTGATTGGGGGTAAAACAATGGATCAAGGTGAGATCTTTGATGTGATAAAACGTGAGCAGGTACAATTTATAAGACTCCAGTTTTCAGACATCAATGGAAATCTGAAGAATGTCGAGATCCCGTCTGCTGAAATTGAAAGAGCTTTAAGTAGAGGTATCATGTTTGATGGTTCTTCTATCGAAGGATTTGTAAGAATTGAAGAGTCTGACATGTATCTCAAACCAGACCTTTCAACCTTTGCCATTCTTCCTTGGTCGACAAATGGTGCAAAGAGTGCCAGGATAATCTGTGACGTATACAAGCCAGATGGGACACCATTTGAAGGAGATCCTCGTTATCGGCTAAAACTGGTTGTTGAAAGAGCCAAGAAGATGGGCTTTGAAGCTTTCGCTGGTCCAGAGATTGAATTTTTTGTCCTACCAAAGGATGAAAAAGGTTTTCCAAAACCAGAATTACTTGATTATGGCAGCTACTTTGATTTACTTCCACTCGATGAGGTAGAGTCTTTAAGAAGTGAGGTTGCCGTGGCTCTAAAGACCATGGGTATTGATGTGGAAGCTTCTCATCATGAAGTAGCACCTTCACAGCATGAAGTCGATTTTCGTTATGCAGAAATTTTAAGGGCAGCAGATAATACTCAGACCGTGAAACTGGTGCTCAAAACAATAGCCGTAAAGCACAAACTGCACGTCACTTTCATGCCAAAGCCATTCTTCGGCATTAATGGTTCAGGTATGCATACACACATGAGCTTGTTCAAAAATGGCGACAATGCTTTCTATGATGAAAACTCATCAGATGGCCTTTCAAAGACTCTCAACTACTTTGTGGGAGGTTTACTGGCTCACGCGAGAGAAATAACGGCCATAACAAGTCCAACTGTGAACAGTTACAAAAGACTCGTTCCAGGCTATGAAGCTCCCGTCAATATTGCTTGGTCGAAAGCGAATAGATCTGCCCTTATAAGAATTCCTGCAGCACGTGGCAAATCAACGAGAATTGAGTATCGTGCCCCAGATCCATCGTGCAATGCCTATCTGGCATTTGCCGTGATGCTTGGTGCAGGACTTGACGGAATAGAAAAAAAGATCGACCCACCTTTGCCTATTGAAGAAAATATCTACTCCATGTCCGAAGAAAAGCGTGCACAGTTTAAAATTGAATCCCTGCCGGGCTCTCTCAAAGAAGCTTTAGATGAAGCAAGAAGGTCAGATCTTGTTAGAGAGATTTTGGGCGAGCACATTTTCAAAAAGTTTATAGAACTCAAAAGAAGAGAGTATAGAGATTTCAGCATATCGGTGACCGATTGGGAAATAAGAAGATATCTCAATTCTTAGACCTATCTCCATTCCATAATATTTTGATTATCGTTGATCCTTTGAGGAAGATCTCTCTGGGGTTCGTCCCCTTTTACTCTTGTTTGCGCTATAATATTACTCAGAGGTGAAAAAATGAAACGACAAAAAATTGTAAATCCCAAACTCAGTGAATTTGAAAAGCATGTCATCTTTGACAAAGGGACCGAACCGCCTTTTACAGGGGAGTACACAGACTTTTTTGGAAAGGGCATCTACGTTTGTAAAAACTGTGGTATTCCTCTGTACAGATCATCGGATAAGTTTCATTCAGGTTGCGGATGGCCCAGTTTTGATGACGAGATTCCTTCTGCAATAACAAGACAAATGGATAAAGATGGCATAAGAACAGAGATTACTTGCAGTTATTGCGGAGCACATCTTGGACATGTCTTCTACAATGAAGGGTTTACACCCAAAAATGTACGCCACTGTGTCAATTCAGTTTCACTCCAGTTCATTCCAGAAAATGAGAAACCTAAAATCGACAGAATATATTTCGCCGCAGGCTGTTTTTGGGGTGTCGAACACCTATTTAAAGAACTCGAAGGTGTTGTCGACACAGATGTAGGATACATGGGAGGGCATAGGAAGAATCCAACCTATGAACAAGTTTGCACAGGTACAACAGGTCATGCAGAAACTGTCAGAATAATCTTTGATCCATTGAAGATAGATCTCGAGAAGCTCATAAAGTATTTCTTTGAAATCCACGACTTTACCCAGTTTGGTGGTCAAGGTCCAGATATCGGCGATCAGTATAGAAGTGTTATTTTTTACACAAACGACGAGCAAAGAATCGTTGCAGAGAAGATCAAAGCTGAGCTTAGTAAAAAGTATACCGTTTCTACATCGATAGAAAAAGCCAAAGAATTCTACATGGCAGAAGAATATCACCAAGATTACTACCAAAAGACAGGCAAAACGCCTTATTGTCATTTCAGAAGAAAAGTTTTTTGATATGAATCTTCGTAATATCTTTTTTCTCTACGGAACAATTACTGCTCGTGGAACGACTTAATTTTACGAATCATCGTTGGCAATCTAAGTATATCGAGTATTCCGAATCTCTCGATTTTTCCAACAGCTACCCAGAATTTTCCAGGATCATAACACTCCACTATGAGCCTATAAGTCCCTGGAACTGTTTCAAAATGATCATCAAAGTATATCCATTCGTAGGTATCAGCAAATTCTTCATGGTAAACTCTTGGCTCAACTCCCTCTGTGTTGAATTCTAATAATATCTCACCCTGTGGCGCAATTAATGTCAACTTTGGTCTAAAGTTTTTGAGTCTCTCAATCTTTGGAACAGCAAACATGAGGTAAAGTTTCTCTCCATTTGATACTAATTTAATTTCCTTAATTCCGACTGTAGAAACCTCATAGTAATGTACCTGAGATATGGAAATATCTTTTATAATTTCACTTTCAAAGTATGGAACATGGGCCAAAGCAACGAATGGAAAGAACAAAACAATGAAAATTGCTCCTTCAAATAAAAGCTTCATGATTCTCACCTCCTACTTCTATTTTACTGAATTAAAATTCATTTCACTCCATATAGTAATTTTATTTCAATCATATATTCACTTTCGGCTTTTCGAAAGTAGTTCAAATGCAGCGCTTCAATAATGAGCTACTAACGAGAAAGCTAGTTAGGATATCTTTAGGAAACTACAAAGACATTGAAAAAGCAACAAAAAACATTGAGCGATCAAGATTACTCTGGCTCAACATGCTCAGTTCGATTTTTCTCAAAGGGGAACGGAGTTTTCTAAATCATCATGCCGAGTTTCTGCGCAGATTTTTTATTATACAGATCATAAACTTACTTTCCAGTTCAATATGTTCTAACCAGACATATCAACGCTTTTGAAAAACCAAAGTGTAACTAGACAAACTGGACTACATTTTCTAAAGGTTGCCTGTCCCTTGCAGAGAGTTCTACATCTCGATGCTTTTCAGAAAGCTGGGAAAGATCTCCACTGGGATATCCAACGGCAACTATAGTTATCACAACATCTTCCTCTGGTATAGAAAGTATTTTTTTAACGACTACTGGATCAAACCCTGCCACGGGATGAGCGATTAAACCCATCTGCGTTGCCTGAATCTGCAAGAAGGCGACGGCTTCGCCCAAATCAAACAGGAAATAATCCCTGCCATCTGAGAGCTGACAAGCCATATCCTTTCTTGCATGGACTATTATCAGAACGGGTGCTTTTTTCATCCAATAATTTCCTCCCGAGAGTGCTTCGTGAACTTTGCTTAGAAGATCTTTCGATCTTACAACGATGAATCTCCATGGCTGTTTATTTGCACAAGATGGAGCAAGATGTGCAGCATATAAGAGTTTTTTCAATAGCTCATCTGAGATTTCATCTTCTCTTAAAGCTCTCTTAGCCCTTCTGAGCTCTATCCAATGGTTTAAAGAAGTATCTTCTTTGATGATCTTTTCCAACTGTGATTTGACCTCATCAACATGTCCGGCGACCTTCACATTGTAAGAACTCCATCTGATAAAATTCCACCGATCTAAGATGAATGTGGAGCGAACAGTTACACCATATTTTTGAGCATTCAAAGATCTTATGAACTCTCCATCCCTGTCGGACAAAAAGTTAATCTTCAGTTGATGTTTTTCTTTGAATTTCTTAAGTGATTCTGGATGATCCCTTGAAACACCATAAACCTTTGTTTCATGTGAGTTGAACCATTCCAGAGCATTTGAGAAATCTTGCGCTTCCTTTGTACAACCCATCGTGCCAGCCTTTGGGAACAGATATACTACAGAATATTTTCCTAGTAAATCAAGCTCAGTTGTCTTTTTGCCATCTTCGTCCAAAAGATCGAATTTTAACCTTTGCATACACTCACCTCCTTACCATTAATAATACCCGAGCAAAAGTATAATGATTTGTATTTCTGTATTAAAGTTCTTTGTTTCCATTGTGACTCGTCAAAATTGTGAATGAGTCAAAACAAAATGTTTCCCATGAGGAAAAAATTGAAAGCTTCACAAGGAGTAAATTACGAATAACTTAAAACCACTGGGAGATATTCTTCAACAGTCACGCTACAAAGTGTGTGGATGGATCTTCTACAAAAAGTTCTGAACAGAAGATAGATCTCATTGAACAAGGTTTCAAACTTCCAATAGAGGAACGGGTGGGCATTCAGTAGAACTTGCAAACAGAGGATAAAACGTAAATAGAATCGATATATTTCAAGAAATGTACTCAGGAGGTTGCTTCAGCTGAATTCTCTCAAGCCAACGCTACAGACTTT